>DATNEZ010000380.1:0-8108 GCA_035606645.1 Binatia bacterium | reverse complement strand
CCGCGAGCGGCCCACTGGACGCCCTGCTCTGGGCGGCCGACTACGAAGGCCCGGCCGGGCGCCTGGTGCGCGCCCTGAAGTTCGAGGACATGGATCGCCTGGCCGTTCCCCTGGGCCGGGAGACCGCCGCCCGCCTCGCCCCCCTCCTGGCGCTTCTCCGCGTCGACCTGGTCGTGCCGGTGCCGTTGCACTGGTGGCGGCACAGCCGTCGCGGCTACAACCAGGCCGCGCTCGTGGCGCGCGCCCTCGCGCGCCGGGCGGGCCTCCCTCTCTCCACCGGCGCCCTGGCGCGACGCCGGGCCGGGCGCCGACAGCTCGGCCTGTCGCGGCAGGAGCGGCTGGCGTCCCTGGCCGGCTGCTACGCCGCCCGGGTCTCCCGCGTGCGCGGCCGGACGATCCTGCTGGTGGACGACGTGGTCACGACCGGCGCCACGCTCGAGGCGTGCGCGCGGGAGCTCCGGCGCGCCGGCGCCGCCGGTGTCGTCGGCTGCGCCTTCGCGCGCACCGCGAGGATCACCTGACACGGCGCGTCACCGCGGATCGACGATTCCCTCAAAGTCCTTGCCTGGCGCGGTGTCTGGTCGTATATGGATGCGCACTCGGGAGAGTGCGATCATGTTCTGCTCGGGATGCGGCGATGCGATGTCCTCGATCAAGTACCTCACGATCCCGATCGACTCCTGCGGCGGCTGTGGCGGCTCCTGGCTCGAGGAGGGGCGCCTGAAGTGGATCATCGAGATCGGCCCGAAGTCGCTGCCGACCGATCGCGTCAAGGAATTGATGGCCTTCAGCCGGGTCGCCCCGTCCTACCGGCTGGGAGACGACGAGACCCGCCGCATCGTCAAGTGCCCCTACTGCATCGGCATCATGCGCCCCGTCAATTATTCGGCGAATTCCGGCGTCGCGATCTACAAGTGCATCAACGACCACGGCGTCTGGGTCCCGAAGGACGGCATCGACCGCCTCGTCCTGTTCATCGACACCTGGGACCGGATGCTGAAGGAGAACGGCCCGTACTACGCCCACCTGGCCCAGCTCGAGCGCAAGCGTTTCCTCCGCAAGCTGACCCTCTGAGGTCTCGCCCGTCCCGAGGGACCGGCCCTCAGGCGCCGGCCCGCCGCGGATCGCTTGGGGCCCGTGGAGTTTGACAGTCCCCCGTTCCTGTCGTAGCATCTTCATGGCCGCGCGGCCCTGTCGCCGCGCGTCGTGCTTTATGGGGCCGCTCCGGGAGGCCCCACCGATTCGCCCCCCCGGCCATCGAACCGGTTGATGCAAGAAGAGGTGCGCGACATGACAGCCTGTCCTCTCGAGGTGCGCAAGGGTCCGTCCGCAGGGCGGGTCCGCGTTTCGGGTCTCCTGTCCCTGGCGATCGCGGGATCGCTCCTGGGCCTTTCCACGCCGGCCAGGGGCCAGGACGGGCAGAAGCTCTACGTCCACCTGGAGACGCCGGGCCGCTTCCAGTACTCCGGGGATCCGGTGCAGATCTCGATCCTCTTCAAGAACGAGGGGAAGGCCCAGTGGGTGAACCCGGGCATCGACATCGAGGCGGGCCTGCAGATGTTCGACAGCGACGGGGCCAAGCTGGAGAAGGCCAAGATGCCGCCGGCCAGCAAGGACGGACAGCCGAAGCTCCTCGAACCGAACGCCTTCTTCGGCAAGATCATCAACCTCAGCCAGTACTTTCCGAAGACGACCGCGATCGGCACCTACCGGATCACCTGGTCGGCGCCGGACATCCCCGAGCAGAGCCTGGCGACGCGCATCATCAAGAAGTACGACCCGACGCGCGACTACCAGGCGGTCATCGACACCGACTTCGGCAAGGTGGTCATCGAGTTCTACCGGGACCTGGCCCCCTTCCACACCAAGAACTTCATCGATCTCGTGAACCTGGATTTCTACCAGGGGCTCCTGGTCCATCGCATCGTGAAGGGGGAGATGATCTTCGCCGGCTCCCCCACGGGTGACGAGCGGGGCTCCCCGGGCTACAACATGCCGCAGGAGCCGAACGGCCTGAAGGTCCTGCCCGGCGTGGTCGCCCAGGTGCGCAATTCCCAGACGGGCGCCGACGAGTCCGGCAGCATCATCATGATCGCCGCCACGGCCCAGCCCGACCTCGACGGCCGGGTGACCGTGTTCGGCCGCGTCGTCGAGGGACTGGACACCGTGAAGGCGATCAGCAACGTCCCCACCACCGGCGGCCAGGCCCGCGCCGCCAGCCGTCCGATCAAGGACGTGACGATCAAGAAGATCGAGATCCGGGAAAAGAAGCCCGCAAAGAGCTCCTGAGGCAGAGGTGAAGCGATGCGCGGATGGCGTGCCGCGCTCCTCGCGGCGGCGCTTCTGGCCGCCGGCGGCGGCCTCGCCGCGACCCACCGGGCCGCGGCGGGCGCGGAGGAGCGTCGCTCCGCGGCGCCGGCGGCCAGGAAGCCTCCCGACTACGACGCGCCGGTCGAGCGCTGGCGCGAAGGCCCGGTCCGCTATCTTCTCGGCAAGGACGAGGACGACACCTTCCGGGCCCTGACGACCGACGAGGCGCGCGCCGGGTTCATCCAGACCTTCTGGGCCCGCCGCGATCCGATCGCCTCCACCCCCGAGAACGAATACCGGACCCTGTTCTACGCCCGGGTGGCCGACGCGAACCGCGTGTTCATGGACTCCACGAAGCCGGGCTGGAAGACCGACCGCGGCAAGATCTACATCCTGCTCGGCCCGCCGGACGATTTCGAGCAGCCGCAATCCAGAAACGTGTTCGCGCCCGACGCGATCACCTGGACCTACCGCAACCGCCGCCTCGTCGGCATCGACGCCCTGCCGATCATCCGTTTCGTGAAGGACGCGACGGGCGAGTACCGCCTCGCCGACAACCTGGTCCTGAGCAGCATCGAGAACCCCATCTCCATCGCGTTCCAGACGCAGGCGATGCAGATGAAGAGCCTGCCGGAGCCGACGAAGGTCCTCGACACCATCGTCAGCACCCGCACGCTGTTCGACGCGAGCCCGTTCCGCACGCACAGCGATTTCCTCCGCGCCACGGACGGCGGCACGTTCGCCGTCCTGACGCTGGGCGTGAAGCCCGACCTGCTTCTCCAGGCCGCGCAGGAGAAGGCGGCCGGCGGGCCGGCCGGGGCGGCCCCGGGGAGCGTCCCAGGCCCGCAGCCTGCCGCGGCCGGCGCTCGTTTCGAGGTCGTGGCCCGCCTGGTCGGCGGCCGGCCCGACCTGCCGACCTACGATTTCGCCGGGTCGTCCGAGCTGCGCGCAGGCCCGGAGGATTCGGCGAGCGACGCCTCCGGCTACCTGCTCTTTCAGGGAGGGCAGGTCGTGAGGCCCGGCCCCTATGCCGCCTACTACGGCGTCGTCGATCGCCCGACCGGCGAGGTGTTCAGCTTCAAGGAGCAGGTCGAGGTGCCCGATCTCCACGAGGAGCGCTTCAGGCTGAGCGCCCTCACGCTGGCGAGCCGCCTGGAGAGGGTCGAGCGGGCGGCCGGAGGCTATTCGACCCCCTTCGTCCTGGGTGGCCTCAAGGCGATCCCCCGGCCCGACGACATGTTCCACAACGGCGAGGACTTTGCCTGCTACTACCAGATCTACGGGTCGGAGACCGACCCGATCGACGGCCGCCCCGACCTCGATCTCGAGTACCAGTTCTACGCCGCGCGGGACTCGGGGCCGGGCGGACTGGTCTTCGCCCCCCTGGGCAAGCCGATCCGGCTGACCCGGCAGAGAAGCCAGGTGCAGGGGTACGCCATTCCGATCAAGGATTGGCAGCGCGGCACCTACAGGCTGCGGGTCCAGGTGACCGACAACGTGGGCGATCGGCAGACCACCGGGGAAGTTTCATTCCGCGTTCTGTGAGCAGGTCCAGGGTCCCGCGCGGGACGCACCGGTTTCCCTCCGGGCTCAGGGTCGTCGCCCTGGGCGGCGGGACCGGGCTGCCCGTGGTCCTGCGGGCACTGAAGCGGGAGATCGTCGCCTGCGGCGGGACGCTCACCGGCATCGTCACCGTGACCGACGACGGCGGCAGCAGCGGACGCCTGCGGCGCGACTACAACGTCCTCCCGGTCGGAGACATCCGCAACTGCCTGGTGGCCCTGTCGGAGAACGAGCCCCTGATGTCCGCCCTGTTCCAGTACCGCTACCGGGGGCGCGGCGGCCTGGCCGGACACAGCGTGGGCAACCTGATCCTGACGGCCCTGGCCGACTGCCGGCGCTCCTACCTGAAGGCGATCGAGACCTCGGGAGAGGTCCTGGCGATCCGCGGACGGATCCTCCCGTCCACGCTGGAGAACGTGGTCCTGCGGGCCCGCCTGGCCGACGGACGCATGGTGAGCGGGGAATCGCGCATCTCGGCGAGCCGATCGCCCATCGTCCGGATCGCGACCTCGCCCCCGGCGCCGAAGCCGGCCCCCGGCGTGCTGGCCGCGCTCAGGGAGGCCGACCTCATCGTCCTCGGCCCGGGGAGCCTGTTCACCAGCCTCTTGCCCAACCTTCTGGTCCGGGGGGTCGCCCGCGCCATCTCCCGATCGCGCGCCCTGCGCGTCCTGGTCGGCAATATCATGACCCAGCCCGGCGAGACCTCGGGGTTCACGGCGGAGGACCACCTCGAGACGATTCGCCGCGTCGCCGGGCCGGGGCTGATCGACGTCTATCTCGCCAGCGGAGGACCGATCCGCCCGGCCCTGCGCCGGCGTTACGCCCGGGAGCGGGCCCAGCCCGTTTCCTGGTCCCCGGCCGCGGTGAGGCGCCTTGGCGTGACGCCGGCCCTGCGCGACCTGGTGCAGGAGGACCGGCACGTGCCCAAGGTGCGCCACCACGAGGGGAAGCTGGCCCGCGCCCTCCTGTCGCTCCTGCGCCGGCGCGCCTAGGAGCCTGCCATGCGACTGAACCTCAGCGACGAGCCACTCACGGCGGAGCTGATCGCCGAATCCCTGGGCCGCTCGGAGACCGCCCTCGTCGGCGTCAACGGCACGAGCATGCACCCCACCCTGCAGATGGGCTGGCGGGTCTACGTGCGCCCCGTGACGGGGGCCGACCTGAAGGTCGGCGAGATCGCGGTGTTCCGCGGCGAGCGCTACCTGACGATCCACCGCCTGGTCTGGAGGGAGACCGGCCCCGGCGGGACGCGCCTGGTCTTCAGGGGCGACTACAACCGGGTGCGGGAGCGGGTCCCGGAGTCCGCGGTGATCGCGAAGGTCGTGGCCGTCGAGATCCCGGGACGGAGGAAGGGAATGGAGCGCGTGGTCTCGATCGAGACGGACTTCCTGGCGCGCTTCTACCGGATCTCCTACGGGACCTTCCGACTGCTCCGTCCGATCCTGCCTGAGCCTGCCGCCCCGGGGGCGCCGATCGGCCCGTTCGGCCGTGCCGCCCGAGCCGTTTTCGCAGGCATGGAGCGGGTTATCGGCCTGCTCCTTCGCGGGCCCCGCTGAGTCGCGATCGTCAACCCCCTGACGAGCCCCGTACGGACAATCGCACGCGATCCACGCGCCGAACACGAAAAAGGCGCTCCGCTTCCTTGACTCTCGATCATCGAAATTTATATTAACCCGTTGTATTGAGCATGATTTCCAGCACGACCCGCGCGGAGGAGCCGGAGGCATGAAGAACATCCTGGTTGCCGAGGACGACAGGACCCTGCGCGACGGGCTCGTCCAGTCGATGAGCAAGAGCGGATACAAGGTCCACATCGCCCAGTCCGGCAAGGACGCCCTCGAGAGAATCGAAAAGCAGGTGTTCGACCTGGTGATCTCCGGCCACCGGATCGGCGGGGCCGACGGGCTCGAGATCCTGCGCAAGGCGCGCTCGACGAACGCGGGGACGCTGGTCATCGTCACCGGCGAGAACGGATCGGGCGCCGTGGAGGCGATGAAGTCCGGCGCCTTCGATTACCTTCAAAAGCCGCTCTCGCTCGAGGCGATCGAGATGAAGGTGCAACGGGCGATGGAGCACCAGAGGCTGGTGGTCCGTCTCAGCTCGATGACCGAGCCGCACACCGATCCGACCGACCGCTACGGCCTCGTCGGGCAGTCGGGCGCGATGCGCGAGATCTTCAAGATGATCGACAAGGTGGCGGCCTCGAACGCCACCGTGCTCATCCAGGGCGAGACCGGCACCGGCAAGGAGCGCGTCGCCGAGGCGATCCACCGGAACTCTCCCCGCCACGACGCCGCCTTCGTGCGCATGAACTGCGCCTCGCTGCCCGACAACCTGCTGGAGAGCGAGCTGTTCGGCCACGAGAAGGGGGCGTTCACCGGCGCCGACCAGATGCGCATCGGGCGCTTCGAGATGGCCAACGACGGCACGCTGTTCCTCGACGAGGTCGGGAACATGAGCGCCAACACGCAGGCCAAGGTGCTGCGCGCCATCCAGAACCAGGAGTTCGAGCGCCTCGGCGGCAACCGGACGATCAAGGTCGACGTGCGCATCGTCGCGGCGACCAACATCAACCTCGAGGCCGCCATCAAGGAAGGGCGCTTCCGCGAGGACCTGTTCTACCGCCTGAACGTGGTGAACATCATGGTGCCCGCGCTGCGCGAGCGCGTCGAGGACATCGTCCCCCTGGCCGAGCACTTCATCAAGCGCTTCGCGCGCGAGCTCCGCCGCAAGGTCACCGGCTTCTCGGCCGACGCGGTCAAGGCGCTCCAGGAGTATCGCTGGCCGGGCAACGTGCGCGAGCTCGAGAACAGCATCGAGCGCGCGGTCCTGATGTGCGAAGGGGACGTCGTCCGCCCCGCCGACCTGACGCTCCTCGACCGCGAGCACTCCATCGGCATGACCCCCGCCCTGGCCGCCGACCTTCTGAATCTCGAGGCGCTCGAGAAGACCGCCCTGCTCGAGGCCCTCAAGCGCAGCAACTGGATCCAGAAGGAAGCCGCCAAGCTCCTGGGGGTCAGCAGCCGGGTGATGAACTACAAGGTCCACAAGCACGGCATCACCCACGACCGCTGGAGCAAGAACCGCAACTAGCCCGTTCCTCCGGCCAGGCTCCCGAAGTCCCGATCTCCGGGTCCCGCCCTGGGATACCATCTCCGCCCATGGCGATCTACCTCACCGAAGAGGACGTCTCGCGCCTCCTGACCATGGAGGCGTGCATCGAGGCGGTCGAGCAGGCGTTCCGCCAGTGGGCCCTCGGGCAGGCGGACTGCCGGCCCCGCGCCCGGGCGGCGATCCCCGGCGCGATGCTGCACTCCCTGTCCGCCGGCTCGGCGGCCTGGGAGCGGCTCGCCGCCAAGGTCTACGCCACCTCGCGCGCGGGGGCGCGCTTCGCGGTCCTGCTGTTCGACGGGCGGAGCTCGGAGCTCCTGGCGGTCATCGAGGCCCACCGCCTCGGGCAGACGCGCACCGGGGCGGCCACGGGCGTGGCGACGCGGCGCCTGGCGTGCGGGGACGCCCGCAGGCTGGCTATCGTCGGGACCGGCTGGCAGGCGCGCAGCCAGGTGCAGGCCGTCGCCGCCGTCAGGCGGCTCCAGTCCATCCGGGCCTTCGGCCGCGACCGGGACCGCCTGCTCGAGTTCTGCCGCGAAAGCACGGCCGCCACGGGCGTGGCGGCGACCCCGTGCTCCTCGGTCGAGGAGGCGCTCGACGGGGCCGAGATTGTCGTCACGGCGACCTCCTCCGGTACCCCGGTCGTCCGGGGGGCCTGGCTGAAGCCGGGGATGCACGTCAACGCGGTCGGCAGCAACCGCCCCGAAAGACGCGAGCTGGACGACGACGCGGTGAGGCGCTGCGACCTCGTCGTCGTCGATTCGATCGAGCAGGCGCGGCTGGAGGCCGGTGAGCTTCAGGCGCCCGGGACCGGCCCCGGCGGGACCGTCGCCCTGGCCCGGGCCGTGGAGCTGAAGGATGTCCTCGGCGGGGCGCACCCCGGACGGCGGGACGATCGGGAGGTGACTCTCTTCAAGTCCCTGGGAATCGGCCTCGAGGACCTGGCGGCGGCTTCGGTGGTCTACGATCGGGCGGTCGAGTCGGGGGCCGGGCGGCCTCTGGGGGACCGGTGACCGGCGTCGGCGCGCGCATCGAGGCGATTCTCCGCGCCCGCTTTCGTCCCGACCGGCTCGAGATCCGGGACGACAGCGCGGCGCACGCCGGCCACGCCGGGGCCGCCTCGG
>DATNEZ010000374.1:0-6121 GCA_035606645.1 Binatia bacterium | reverse complement strand
GCCTCGTCAGGAGGTTTCCCGCCGCGGCGCGCGCGCTCGACACGGGAGGGGCGCTCTGGATCGTCTGGCCGAAGCAGGCCTCGGGGCTCCGCACCGACCTGACGCAGCAGGGGGTGCGCGATTTCGGCCTCGGCTCAGGCTTCGTCGATTACAAGATCTGCAGGGTCGATGCGACCTGGTCCGGTCTCTGCTTCGCGCGCCGGAAGCGGCGCTGAGGCCGGCGGGCGCCCGGGGCTATACTGCGCGCGGAGGTGACGCCATGACCACTGCCGTCCGAAAGGCCACGATCCTGTCGGCCGCCGTCCTGGCCCTCCTGGCCGGCTCCGGCGTGCGCGCCGGCGCGGCGCCTCCCCCTCCGGGCGAGGAGGTGCGGGGATTCGTGACGCGCTACATCGAGGCGCACAACCGGGGTGACCGCGACGCGGTGGCGTCGATGCTTTCGCGCCAGGAGACGGTCTCCTCGATCGAAATGGGGGCCATCACCCGCGGCTGGGAGTCGATCCGGTCCGCGGCCGCCGCGTTCATGGGAGAGGCGGGAACGCATCGCGTCTCGGTCGGGACCGTCGACGTGACGCCGCTGGGGCCGGATCACGTCCTGGTCGTGGCCCCCATCACCATCGATCTCGCCGCCCCCGAAGGGAACACCACGATGCAGGGGGCCATGACGCTCGTCCTGTCCAGGGGGAAGGGCGGCTTCACGGTCCTGCACGAGCACGCGAGCCTGCAGTTCCCGATCTCCGATTTCGGCGGAGAGAACTGAGCGCCGGTTCGTGCTACCCTCCCGCCTTTCGGAGGCCCACCATGAAGGAGTCTGCGCTCGTGCTGGTGGCAGCCGCGACCCTCGCCGGGGCGCTCGTGATCGCCGGGCCCGCTCCCCGGGCGGACGCGCCCGCCCCGAAGGCGGCGGCCGACGGGCCGCGCCCCCGGCTCGGCTTCCTGGCCGCCAGCCGGGACGCCGAGCGGCAGGCCGAGATTCAAATGCTCGCCGCCCCGCGGCCCGATCGGGCGCGCGCCTGGCTGCGCGCCCTCACCGAGGAGCCGCACGTGGCGGGGACGCCGCAGGGGAAGAAGGTCGCCGAGTACGTCCGCGATCGCCTACTCGAGATGGGCCTGAAGGCCGAGCTGGTCCCCTACGACATCTGGCTCAACCTTCCGGCCTCGGTCAGCCTGAAGCTGCTCAAGCCTGAGACCGCCACGCTCTCGCTGCGCGAGGACGGGTACGCGAGGGACAAGGACTCCTGGAGCGAGGACGCCTTCCCGGGGTTCCACGGCTACGGCGCCTCCGGCAAGGCCGCGGGGCAGGTGGTCTACGCCAACTACGGCACCCACGAGGACTTCGAGCGGCTCGAGTCGCTCGGGGTGTCGGTCGACGGGCGCATCGCCCTGGTCCGCTACGGCAAGGTGTTCCGCGGGCTCAAGGTGAAGGAGGCGCAGCTGCGCGGCGCGAAGGGGGTCATCATCTACAGCGACCCGCAGGACGACGGCTACATGAAGGGGGACATCTACCCGGACGGGCCGATGCGTCCGCCGTCGTCCCTGCAGCGGGGATCGGTCCAGTTCCTCTCGGACGGCCCGGGCGACCCCTCGACGCCGGGATACGCCTCGACGAAATCGGCGAAGCGCGTTCCGCGGGACCAGATGACCGGCATCCCGAAGATCCCGTCCCTCCCACTCTCGTACGGCGAGGCCGGAAAGATCCTGAAGGGGCTCGCCGGCGACCGGGTCCCGGACGACTGGCAGGGCGGACTGCCGTTCGCGTACCACCTCGGGCCCGGGCCGGCCGAGGTCGAGATGGACGTGCAGATGGATTACGCCGTCCGGCCGATCTACAACGTCATCGCGACGATTCCGGGGACGGCCGAGGCCGAGCGGCTGGTGGTCCTGGGGAACCACCGGGACGCCTGGACCTACGGCGCCGTCGACCCCAACTCGGGGACCGCCTCCTTCCTCGAGACGGCGCGCGGCCTGGCCGCGGCGATGGCGGCCGGCTGGAAGCCGCGGCGCACCATTCTTCTGGCCTCGTGGGACGGCGAGGAGTACGGGCTCCTCGGATCGACCGAGTGGGTCGAGGACCGCGTGCCGGCCCTGCAGCAGAACGCCGTCGCCTACATCAACCTGGACGCGGCGGTCACGGGCGGCGATCTCGAGGTCACGGGCATCCCCTCGCTGCGCGACCTGATCGTCGAGGCGGCGGGGGACGTCGTCGAGCCGCGCCGCGGCGGGAGCGTCCTCGAGGCATGGCGCTCGCGCAAGGAGGGGGAGTGGGCGCAGAGCGAGCCGGCCTTCCCGGGGCAGGACGCGCGCTTCGAGCTGCTCCTCGAGCCCCTGGGATCGGGGTCCGACTACACGGCGTTCACCCACCACGCCGGGATCGCCAGCGCCGATTTCTCCTTCGAGGGGCCGTACGGCGTCTACCATTCGGTCTACGACAACCTGTTCTGGATGGAGAATTTCGGCGACCCGGAGTTCCTGTACCACATCGCCGCGGCGCGCCTGTACGGCCTGCTGGCGATGCGCCTGGCGGGGGCCGAGATCGTGCCTCTGCGCTACGGCGTCTACGGCCGCTCGCTGGCGCGCGAGCTGGAGCTCTTGCGCCGCGAGGCGGTGCGCGATCGCCGCGTCTGGCAGGCCGCGCACGCCGAGCCGCGCGAGGTCGACCCTGGGTCGCAGGCGTCGGTCGAGGCGCGCAAGAAGCCGGCCGTCCTCCCCGACCTGGCGCCGCTGGTCCGATCGATCGACCGTCTCACCGCGGCCGCTTCCGATCTCGACGCCGCCCTCGACCGCCTGCAGGACGATCCGTCGGCCGCCTCGGACGCGGCGGGACTGGCCCGCCTCAACGACGCCCTGGTGCAGGTCGAGCGGGCCTTCCTCGACAAGAACGGCCTGCCGGGGCGCCCCTGGTTCCGCCACCCGCTCTACGCGCCCGGCCTGACGACCGGGTACGCCTCCTGGCCTTTCCCGGGAATCGTCCAGAAGCTCAAGGAGCGCGACGCCGCGGCGGTCGAGGCCCAGGTGCGGAACGTCGCGGAGCGGATCGAGGCGGGCACGCAGAAGATTTCGGCCGCCCGCGGAATCGCCGACGGCATCGGGAAGCGCTAGGAGCCTGTCCTAGTCTCCGGGAGTCTCCGGGGCGTTCCCCTTCCCGTGCAGGGCGCACCCGAAGACGGCGTTGGGCATCTGCACCTGCGCCCCCGGCGCCGACTCCCCGGAGGCGGACGCGACGGCGGCGAGCAGCCCCCGCACCAGGGGAGTCTCCCCCTGGTACTCGTGCAGGGGGGCGATCCCTCCGCTGAACAGGAGCCGGCCCCCTGCGTCGTAGAGCACGATCTGCCCGGAAGTCGTGACGCCGAACCGGTCCGCCTCCTGCGCCGCGTCGTCGGGCAGAATCGTCACCCCCGGGATGGACGCCGCGAGCGTCTGATTCTCGGTCGGTGACGCCTCCGGCCCCCCCTTGGATTTTGCGAAGAGGATGTAGGGGCGGACCCTGCCTTCCAGGCGCGGCATCAGGTCCCGCAGCTGGATCAGGCTCCCCTTCGTGCACTCGCAGCGCGGGTGGGCGAACATGATGAGCGTGGGAGTCACCGGATCACGGACCAGACTGCTGTCGGCCGGCCAGGCCTGGATCAACTGCGCGGTCGCGGGAGGAGGAGGCGTCTTGTAGGCCGATATCGCCCCAATCCCGATCGCCAGGATGAGGACCATCCCGGCCACGATCACGAGTCGCGCTCGAATCAAAGCGCCCATGGTCCACCTTCCAGGGCTCAGGGCTGGTTTTGCCGGACAGTGTACTCCCGGGGTGGTGGGGTCAGTCAAGGAGTCAGGCGCGGCGCAGCTGCCGGGCGATCTCGGACAGCGTGGGACGCTTGCCGTACATGAGCAGGCCCAGCCGGAACAAGGCGGCCGCGGCGCGGATCGCAAGGTAGACGCCGGCCGCCAGGCAGCCGAGCGCCACGAGCGCGTCCCAGGCCGCGACCTTGCCGGTGCCGAGGCGGATCATCATGGTGATCGGTCCGGTCAGCGGGAACCAGGAGAGGCCGCGGGCCAGCCAGGTGTTCGGCTCGTCCATGATCAGCATCCAGGTCATGGCGGGCGGCAGCACCAGGCAGAGGGTCCAGATGGCCGAGAACTGCTGGGACTCGCGCGCGTTCGTCCCCATGGCGCCGGTCCCGGTCATGAGGCTCCCCATCATCAGGAAGCCGCCGATGAAGAACAGGAAGCAGAAGAGGAAGAGCTTCCAGTCGAGGATCGCCATGGCGGCCGCCGCCAGGAGGCTCGTGGCGAAGCTGGCCAGAGACACCCAGACAAAGAGCTGCAGGAGCCCCGCGGCCCCGAGCCCGAGAAGCTTTCCGAACAGCAGGTCCCGGGGCGGCACGGACGACAGGATGATCTCGATGACGCGGTTCTCCTTCTCCTCGACGACCCCCTGCAGCAGGTAGCTGGCGCTGGTCATCAGCGACATGACCAGGAGAAGGGCGAAGACGCCGGGGACCGCCATGCGCGCCACGCGCGCCGCGTCCTGCAGCGGCTCGACGCCGCCGTCCGGCTTCAGGACAAACGAGGACGATGCCTGGTCATTGATCGGCCGGTCGAGCCGGGCCCGGAACTCGTCGGGGAGCCGGCCGGCCGACAGGGATCGCCTCAGGACGCGCGCGAAGAGGCGCTCGATCTTCGCCTTCCCCAGGCCGAAGATCTGGGCGTCCGCCTGGTACGTCTCGATCGCCCCGGTGCCGAGGTAGTCGGCCGGCAGCAGATAGACGCGCTGCAGCGTCCCCGCCTGCAGGCGCTGGAGCGCCTCCTCTTTCGTGGCGACCGCCTGGAACTCGACCGGCGAGTCGATCTCCTCCAGCAGGGCGGCGACGCCGCGCCCCTGAGCGCTCGCCGGGCCCAGGCGATCGGCGATCACGCGGGCAGCCTGGCCGGCACCCGGGTCCTCCCGGCCGATGACCTGCGCCTCGTCGAGGCGGACGAGACCCGCCAGGTCGACCACGCCGACCGGCTTCTGCGAGCGCCCGGCCTGGGTCATGAAGTAGGCGGGCAGGAAGCCGACCAGCGACACGTAGGTGCCGAGAAAGAACGGCATCCCGATCGTGACGATCAGGTACGAGCGCCGTCTCACGGTCGACAGGAACTCGCGGGCGATGACGACCGGGACCTTGCTCATGCCTTGCCCCCGGCGGCGGCCGGCGCGACGACCGGCGGCGCGGCGGGGTCCGCGGCGCGGGCCCTGACCGTGGTCACGAAGATCTCCTCGACCGACATGCGGGCCACCTCGAAGTGATCGATCGGGATCCGCCTCTCCTCGATGATCGCCATCAGGTCGCGCGGTCTGGCCCCCTCGCGCAGCCAGACCTTGCGGAGCCCCCCCTGGCGCTCGACCGCCGCCACCGGCGGCAGGCCGGCGAGGTCGGCGTCCGTCCCGACCAGGACCGCCGAGCCGCCGTGGGCGCGCCGGATCTCCTCCAGGTCTCCGTACAGCACGAGCCGGCCGCGATCGATCATCGCGACGCGATCGCACAGCTCCTCGACCATCGGCATCTGGTGAGTGGACAGGATGACCAGGGCGCCCGCCTCCCGCCGCTCGCGCAGGATCTCCTTCACCAGGACGGTGTTCAGGGGATCGAGGCCCGAGAACGGCTCGTCCATCACCAGGATCTGCGGATCGTGCAGGAGGGTCCCCGCGATCTGGACCTTCTGCTGCATCCCCTTCGACAGGGACTCGGCGCGACGGTTCGCCACCCCCTGGAGGCCGACGCGATCGAGCCACCGCAGGGCCCGCTCCCGCGCCGAGCGCCGCGACAGTCCCTTCAGCATCCCGAAGTAGATCAGGATGTCGACGACTTTTTCCTTGCGGTACAGCCCGCGCTCCTCCGGCAGGTAGCCGATGCGCTCGCGCTCGGCGGGTCCGAGCGGCCGGCCGTCGAAGAGGATCTCCCCCGCGTCGGGGGCCATGATGTCGATGAGCATGCGAAGGAGCGACGTCTTGCCGGCCCCGTTCGGCCCGAGCAGGCCGAACACCTCCCCCGGACGCACCTCGAACGTGACGTCATCGACCGCGACCGTCGTGGCGTACGCCTTGCGCAGGCGGGAAAACTGCAGCAGGGGAACCGGGAGACCCTCCAGG
>DATNEZ010000367.1:0-4825 GCA_035606645.1 Binatia bacterium | reverse complement strand
CTTCGTCAACAGAGCCCGCACCCCGACGTGCTCGGCCTCGGTCCGGATCTCGTCGTTGCCGAAGGCGGTGATCAGGATCAGCACCGGCTCGGGCTCGAGCCGCATCTCCTCGCGGATGTGTCGCGCGAGCTCGAGCCCGTTCATGCCCGGCATCTTCCAGTCCAGGAGCACCAGGTCGAACGGATTCGCGTCCCCGTGCGCTGCGCTGCGCTCCAGTGCTTCTATCGCTTCGGGACCCGACGCGGCCGTCGTTACCTGGTACGACATCGCCTCGAGAAGGTCCTGCTCGATCTCGAGCGAGATCTGGTTGTCGTCCACCACAAGCACCCGGAGTCTTGCGGTGTCCTCCTCGTTCCATATCTTCTGATCGTCCTCATCACCCCGATCGAGCACGACCGTGAACCAGAAGGTGCTCCCCTTGCCCGCCTCGCTCTCGACTCCGATCCGGCCGCCCATCAGCTCGGTGAGCTGGCGGGAGATCGCCAGCCCGAGGCCGGTCCCTCCGAACTTGCGGGTGGTGGATCCCTCGGCCTGGGTGAACGGCTCGAACAGGCGCGCGCGCGCCTCGGCGTCGATCCCGATGCCGGTGTCGGTCACCTCGAACCGGATCGTCCGGCTGTCCTCGTCCTCGGTGGCCAGCCGGGCGCGCAGGATCACCTCGCCGCTGGGGGTGAACTTGATGGCGTTGCCGACCAGGTTGAGCAGGATCTGCCGCAGGCGCCCCGGATCGCCGCACACCGCGCCCGGCACCTCGGAGTGGATCAGGTAGGCGAGCTCCAGGCTCTTGTGGTGGGCCCTCTCGGCGAGCAGGTTCACCGCCTCCTGCACGACACTGTGCAGGTCGAAGTCGATCTCCTCGACCTCGAGCCGGCCCGCCTCGATCTTGGAGAAGTCCAGGATGTCGTTGACCAGCGTCAGGAGGGCCTCCCCCGATCCGCGAAGCATCTGGACGTACTCGCGCTGGTCGGCCGTCAGCTCGGTCCCCATCAGGAGCCCGGTCATGCCGAGCACGCCGTTCATCGGGGTCCGGATCTCGTGGCTCATGTTCGCGAGGAACTCCGACTTCGTCCGCGTCGCGGCCTCGGCCGCATCGCGCGCCTTGCGCATCTCCGCTTCGACCTCCTGGCGAGGGGTCGCTTCGAGGACGCTGGCGACGTGCTCGGCGCTCTCGAGCCGCGCCCTGTGCCCTGCGATGCCGCGCATCTCACGATTCCCCTGGAGGCAGGCCGCGATCAGGAACATGTCCTCGAAGGTCAGCCACCAGGCGTGCTCGGCCGTGCGCCAGGGGCTGGCCGACTCCGCGCCGTAGACCGACTCCGGCCAGAGCAGCCCGCGCAGCAGGTGGTCGAGGACGACGATCCCCGTGGCGGTGACCAGCACGCGCCAGTCGCGGTAGAAGGCGAGGACGGCCAGGGATCCGAAGACGAAGAAGTGCGTCTCGGTCCGGCCACCGGTGAGATGGACCAGGAGGCCGGCGAAGAGCATCTGGCCGACGGCGACGCCATGCCGGGTCACGGGCTCCCCGGGCCTCGTCAGGGCCAGGGCAATCGGCAGCGCGACGATGCCGCCGCCCAGGAGCACGGCGGTCCAGAGATGCGAGGGCGCGGCGCCCGGGATCCCCGCCCACGCGAGGGGGGAGATGACGACCGCGACGGCGATGCCGACCAGCCATTCGGCGGCCAGGAGGCGGGCGAACAGGCGATCCGTCCCCCGGAGAATCCTGTCGTGGTGCTCGCGGAAGTGGACCTCGGCTCGGTCGACCGCCGGCCCGTCCAGAAGGATGTCCGGGGCGCCGGACGCCATTACCCGCTCGCGGTCCTGCGCCCTCGGCCGCGGCCGATCAGGGCCCTGATGCGGGCCGCAAGGCGTTTTGGCTCGACCGGCTTGGCGAGATAGTCGTCGGCGCCGATCTCCAGGCCCTTCGATTCGGACTCGACGCTCGTCTCGGAGGTCAGGATGATGATGGCCGTCTCGCGCGTCTCGGGGTCTTCGCGCAGGGCCTTCGTCAGGGCGATGCCGTCCATCCCCGGCATGTTCAGGTCGCTGACGACCACGTCCGGCCTGGCGGTCTGGGCCAGGGCGAAGCCGGCGTCGCCGTCCTCGGCCACCAGGACCTCGAACCCGTCGTTCTCCAGGAAGTACTTGAGGACCGTGACCACGGTCGGGCTGTCTTCCACCACCAGCACCTTGATCCTGGCGCCGGAGGCGGACGATCCGGAGGCCGAAGACTGCGACGGGGAAGGGGGCGCAGGGGCCGGGCGGGGCATCGGCGTCCGCCCGGCGAGCGACGAGGCGCCCGTCCCGGACTTCGCCTCGTCCGGCGGAGCCACGCGCAGGACCTCCTCGAGGGTCGTCAGGCCCTCCGCCGCCTTGTCGATACCGTCCTCCATCAGCGATCGCATCCCCGCTCTCCTCCCCGCTTCGCGCAGCTGGTGCTCGGGCGCCCGGCTGCCGATCAGGTCCCTCAGCTCGTCCGTTATCACCAGGAGCTCGTGGATCGCCACGCGCCCGCGGTGCCCCGAGTGCCCGCACGCCTCGCAGCCTGCGCCGGCCATCCAATGGGCCGTCGCGGGCAGCGTCGCGCCGCGGCCGATCTTCTCCAGGGTCTCCGGCGCGGGAGTGGTCTCGCGCGCGCACTCCTTGCAGACTCTCCTGGTCAGGCGCTGCGCCAGGATGCCGCACACGGAGGACGCGACCATGAACGGCTCGATCCCCAGATCGATCAGGCGCGAGATCGACGACGGGGCGTCGTTGGTGTGCAGCGTGCTCAGGATGAGATGCCCGGTCTGGGCCGCCTCCAGGGCGATGCCGGCGGTCTCCTGGTCGCGGATCTCCCCGACCAGGACGATGTTCGGGTCCTGGCGCAGGATGGACCGCAGTCCGGCGGCGAAGGTCACGCCGGCCTTCGTGTTGATCTGCACCTGGTTGACGCCCAGGAGCTGGTACTCGATGGGGTCCTCGACCGTGATGATGTTCTTGACGGGGGACTTCACCCAGTTGAGCGAGGCATAGAGCGTCGAGGTCTTGCCGCTGCCGGTGGGACCCGTGACCAGGATCATCCCCTGGGGGCGCGACAGGAGCTCCTGGAACAGGCGCAAGTGCTCTGCCGAGAAAGCCAGCTGGGTCATCTCGATCCGGGCGTTGGCGCTGTCCAGGAGGCGGATGACGATCTTCTCGCCGTAGTTGGTCGGCAGGGACGAGACGCGCAGGTCGATCTTCCGCTGCTGCACCTTCAGGCGGCTGCGGCCGTCCTGCGGCTTGCGCCGTTCGGCGATGTCCATCCCCGAGATGATCTTCAGCCGCGAGACGACCGACAGCTGCAGGTGCTTCGGGATCTTCAGGACGTCCTTCAGCATGCCGTCCACGCGCTGCCTCACCAGGAGGCCCTCCTCCTGCGGCTCGATGTGGATGTCGCTCGCCCCCGACTTGGCGGCATCGGACAGGATCACGTTGACGAGCCGCACGATGGGGGGCAGCTGCACGTCCTTCGCCAGCTCGGCCGGATCGAGGACCTCGTAGTCGTCCTCGCGCGCCGACTCCAGCTCACCCTCCGGCGCCACGCTGGCCATCATGTCGAACTGCTGGGTGGACGACTCGGTCTCCTCCGGGAACAGGTCGTTCAGCATGGCCATGATGGCGGTCTCGGCGGCCACGACGGCGACGATCCACTTGCTCGTCCTGAACTCCACGTCCTGGATGGTGGAGTGATCGAGGGGATCCGCCATGGCCAGCCTCAGCGATCGGCCCTGCGCGCCGAGGGGCATCACCTTGCGCTGGCGGCAGAACGCGGCGGGCAGGCAACGGTCCGATTCGGCGGGAGGCCCCGTCTCGGCCAGGTCGACGAACTCGAGCCCGAGTCCCTTCGCGACCGTCCGTGCGACGTCGTCCTCGGAGGCCAGGCCGAGATCGGCGACGATGCGCCCGATCGATCCGCCGTCGCGCGCCTGGACCTCGACGGCCTTCGCCAGCCCGTTCTCGTCGACCAGCCCGGAGTTCTTGAGAATCTCCTGGATCACCGGACGCTTCATCTGTCCGCTCCTGCTCCGAACATCACCGGGAAAACGATCCATGTCGCCACGCGGCGTCCGAGGGCGACCGAGTCCGAGCCAGCCATCCTCAATATATGCCTGTGGATCGGAACGTCCATCGAAGCGGTCGGAAGCGGGTACGGGGGGAGGTGCGGGAGGGTGGGGAATTACGATTTCGTCGTCAGGCCTCCTCCCGGGACCCACAGAATGTCTCCCCGGCCGCCCCCGTTGGCGTGCCGGGCCATCACGAACAGCAGGTCCGACAGCCGGTTCAAATAGATGATGACCTGCGGGTTGACCGTCTCCTTCCGCCCCAGCGTCACGACCCGGCGCTCGGCCCGGCGGCACTCGGTGCGCGCCAGGTGCAGCCAGGACGAGGCGGGGGTCCCGCCGGGCAGGACGAAGCTGCGCAGGGGCTCGAGCGACTCGTTGAGCCGGTCGATCGCCGCCTCGAGCGGAAGGACGTGCGCCTGCGTGATGCGCAGGGCCGGACGGGCGCGCTTCCCGCCGCGCCCGCGCGTCGCGGGCACGCACAGGTCCGCCCCCACGTCGAACAGGTCGTTCTGGATCCGCGTCAGGAGCTCCGCCCCCGCCGCGTCGATCCCGGCCGCGGCCGCCAGGCCGATCGCCGCGTTCAGCTCGTCCACCGCCCCGACCGCCTCGATACGCGGGTGGTCCTTCGCGACCCGGCGTCCGTCCCCGAGAGCGGTCGTCCCCTTGTCGCCCGTCTTCGTGTAGATCCTGGACAGCAAGACCATGGCGCCATCCTAGCACCGTCGGGGCCGAGCCACCCTCCA
>DATNEZ010000344.1:0-2987 GCA_035606645.1 Binatia bacterium | reverse complement strand
GCGCGAGGCGGGGGACACCGGCCCCCCGGGTGACCTGGTCGATACCGAGAACCGGGTGCTCGGGCGCCATGCCGGGCTCGCCAACTACACCGTCGGGCAGCGGCGGGGCCTCGGAGTGGCGTCGGCACGGCCCCTGTACGTCGTGGCCCTCGATCCGGGCGGGAACCGGGTCATCGTGGGGGAGGATCGCGAGCAGTATCGAGGCGGGCTCTTCGCCGAGAGGGTGAACTGGGTCTCGATCGAGAGGCCCACGACGCCGATCGAGGCGACCGCGCGCATCCGGTCGGGACACGCGGGGGCGGAGGCGGTCGTCACGCCCCTGGACGGGGGCCGGATCCAGGTGACCTTCGATGCGCCGCAGCGCGCCGTCACTCCCGGGCAGGCGGTGGTCCTGTATCGCGGCGATCTCCTGCTGGGCGGCGGATTCATCCAGGCGGCTGTTTGACAGGGCGCTCGGGGCGATGCTAGATTCGTCGAGCCAGGGGCGGGCATAGCTCAGCTGGTAGAGTACGAGCTTCCCAAGCTCGGTGTCGCGGGTTCAAGTCCCGCTGCCCGCTCCATTTTTTTTCTTCTCTGCCGCCCGCGCGGCGTGACGGGGGACCACCCCGTGTTCTTCCGAAAGCGCGAACCGAAAGCCGAGACCGCCGAGGCGCTCCCCGTCGTGCAGGAGGCCCCCGCATCCTCCGCGTCGGGCGGCCGGACGCTGGTCGGCAGGCACACCCGGATCGTCGGCCGGATCCTGGGGGACGGCCCGGTGGTCGTGCGCGGCTCGGTGCAGGGGGCCATCGCCATCCGGGGCGGCCTCTGCGTCCGCAACGGCGGGCGCATCGACGCCGACGTCGAGGCCCACAGCGTCGACCTCGAGGGGGAGGCGCGCGGCAGGATGTCCGTCTCGAGCCGCGTGTCCCTCTCCGCGACCGGCGATTTCGAAGGGGACATGGACACCCCCGTCCTCGATGTCTGCCCCGGATCGATCGTCCGCGGGCGCGCCCGCGTCGCCGGATTGTCCGGGCGCGATCGCCGCACGGCGCGCTGACTCTTTTTTTCAACTGATTGACGATTTGTGTCACCATTCTGACGCGGGCCCCTGCCCGGGTCCGCATTTCTCCCTCAAATCCAGGCGTCGCCTCTCCTTCCGCGGGTGTCGGAGTTCTGGCACATCCCTTGCTCTTCCCCCATGAGACTCACATCGAGGAGGGGGCCTTGAACGAAAAGATCCTGGTGGTGGACGATGACGAAGGGGTGCGGCAGGTCCTGGGACAGGCGCTGCAGGATGCGGGATACCGCGTCTCCTCGGTCGAGTCGGGCGAGAAGGCGGTCGCCGCGGCGCGCGACGAGGCCTTCGACCTGGTGATCCTGGACATGGTCCTGCCGCGCGTGGACGGGATGGAGGTCCTCAGGGACATCACCGCCGCGAAGCCGGACCTCCCGATCGTCATGATCACGGGATATGCCTCCGTGGAGACGGCCATCAAGGCGATGAAGATGGGAGCGGTCGACTACGTCGTGAAGCCGTTCCGCATGGAAGAGGTGGAACTGGTCGTGGGCAAGGCGCTGGAGCGCAGCCACCTGCGGCGCGAGAACGTCTACCTGCGGCGCCAGCTCGAGACGACGTACGGCGTGCACAACATCATCGGGCAGAGCCCGGTGATGCGCCGGCTCTTCTCGCTCATCGAGCAGGTCGCCAGCAGCCGCAGCACCGTCCTGATCACCGGGGCGAGCGGCACGGGCAAGGAATTGGTGGCGCGGGCCCTGCACTTCAACGGCGATCGCCGCAACCGGCCCTTCGTCTCGGTGAACTGCGGCGGCATTCCCGACTCGCTTCTCGAGGACGAGCTTTTCGGCCACGTGAAGGGGGCGTTCACCGACGCGGTCGCCGACCGGGCGGGGCGCTTCGAGGCGGCGGACACGGGGACGCTCTTCCTCGACGAGATCGGCAACATGAGCGTCAGCCTGCAGATCAAGCTGCTGCGCGTCCTCCAGGAGCGGGAATTCATGGCCTTGGGGGGGACGAAGAAGGTCCAGGTGGACGTGCGCATCATCGCCGCCACCAACGTGAACCTCAAGGCGATGATGGAGGAGGGACGGTTTCGGGAGGACCTGTACTATCGATTGAACGTCATCTCGATCCAGCTGCCGTCGCTGCGCGAGCGGCGCGAAGACGTACCGGTGCTCATCCAGCATTTCCTGAACAAGTACTGCGGCGAGATGAACGTCCCCGCGAAGCGGCTCTCACCCGAGGCGATGAAGCTCCTGATGGAGTTCTCCTGGCCCGGCAACGTCCGCCAGCTCGAGAACGTCATCGAGCGGGCGGTCGCCCTGTCCTTCAGCAAGGAGGTCCTGGGGCCGGAGGATCTTCCCAGGGAAATCCTCGACGAGGGGCTGGTCGAGGTGCCGGTCCTGCACGTCGGTGGGGACGGCTTCTCCCTCGACGAGGTCCTGGCGACCTACGAACAGCGGATGCTCTACCAGGCCCTGGAGCACGCCGGCTGGGTCAAGACCCGCGCTGCGGAGCTTCTGAAGATCAAGAGGACCACCTTGATCGAGAAGATGAAGCGGCTGGGAATTCCGTTGAAGGGGGGGGCGGAGCGCGCGGGTGGCGATCCGGGGGTGCACGGCTCCGCGGCGGCCGAGCCGGTTCCGGACCAGGGGACCAACAACTAGGGGTCGCTTCCGAACCTTGATCGGGCCAACGCGACTATGGTATCGTCCAGCCGTAAGCCGCGACCTGTCGCGGAGATACGAGAACCAACCCTTTCCGGACGCAAGCCTCCTCCCGGCGGGTCATCCATGCAGCGACCGCTGTCGCGGGTTCTGGTGGTCGACGATGCCGGACTCTTCCGGCTCCTGGAATCGTCCTTCCTCAAGCGACTGGGCTGCGAGATCGTGAGGGCCACGGACGGGCCCGACGTGATCCGCAAGGCCTCCGCGACCGGCCCCGACCTCATCCTCCTGGACGCGCAGAAGCCGGGGCTCGACGGCGAGGC
>DATNEZ010000326.1:0-5296 GCA_035606645.1 Binatia bacterium | reverse complement strand
CCACGTCGACGAAATGCGCCCCCTGCGCCTCCTCCACGAAGAGAGGGAAGGGGCCGGCCCACTTGACCATCCAGTTCATCGGCACGCCCTCGAGCAGGGACGATTGGGCGCGCTCGAACAGCGCCTTCGACTTCGGGCGCCCGGCGGTGAAGCGCCGTCGCTCGCGGTCCATCAGGGCGGCGAGGCGTGTGGCGGAAACGCTGACCATGCAAGGGCTCCTGTCCGGCCGGCAATGCGCCCGGTGAAACGCGCCCCGGAACGGCCGGGGCCGCCATGCTGCCACACTTGGGGAGAGGACGAAAGCCGTCTCCGCGCTATCATACGGCCGAACGCGCGGACAGCGGAGGAACGGCATGCGCGGCCTGAAGGGGAAGGGAGTGCTCGTCACCGGAGGCGCGAGCGGCATCGGCGCCGCCACCGCCGCCCGCTTCCTCGAGGAAGGGTCGAAGGTCACGGTCCTCGACCGGGACGCGCAGGGCTGCGCGGCGATCAGGAAGTCCCTGCCGGCCCTGTCCGGAGCGCTTCCTGCCGACGTCGCGAAGCTCGACCAGGTGCGCGAGGCGTTCGCGGAGGCGGTCCGGCTCATGGGGCGCGTCGACGTCCTGGTCAACAACGCCGGCATCAGCATCCGGCACGCCTTTCTCGACATCACCCCCGAGGAATGGGACCGGGTCCTGGCCGTCGACCTCACGGGCGTCTTCTACGTCGCCCAGACCGCCGCCCGCCACATGGTCGAGAAGGGGAGCGGCGTGATCCTTCAGACCGCCTCGACCAACGGGATCATCGGGCACCGCCTCTACGCGGATTACAACGCCGCCAAGGCCGGCGTGATCGAGCTGACCCGCTCCATGGCGCTGGAGCTGGCCCCCAAGATACGGGTGAACGCCGTGGCCCCCGGCTATGTCCTGACGCCGATGCAGCGCGCCGAGTACACCGAGGCCATGCTCCAGGAGGTGAACCGCAAGATCCCGCTGGGGCGTCACGCGACCCCCGAGGAGATCGCGGGACTGTTCGCCTACCTGGCCTCGGACGACGGGGCGTACCTGACCGGCCAGGTCTATGTCATCGACGGCGGCGAGACCGCCGGCGGCCTGGCGAGCCGCTAGGCGTCAGGACGGGAGCCCGAAGGCTATGGGGACCGGTGGCATCCTGCGCGGCAAGGCGGTCCTGGTCACCGGCGGGGCGTCCGGGATCGGGCGGGCCACGGCCACCCTGTTCGCGGCCGAAGGGGCGGCGGTCGCCGTCTTCGACCGCGACGCCGAGGGGGGCCGGGACGTCGTGCGCGGCATCTCGGAGAGCGGGGGGCGGGGACTCCTGATCGCGGGAGACGTCACGAAGGATGCTGATTGCCGGCGCGCCGTCGACGAGACGCTGCGCGCCTTCGGACGGCTGGACGTCCTGTTCAACAACGCCGGGATCATCCGTCGCGCGGCGATCACCGACACGAGCGAGGAGGACTGGGACCGCACCATGTCGGTCAACGTCAAGTCGATCTTCCTGCTGTCCCGCTGCGCCATCCCGGCGATGGAGAAGGCGGGGGGCGGCGTGATCATCAACACCGCGTCCAACTGGGGACTGGTCGGCGGCCCGAGGGCGGCGGCGTACTGCGCCTCGAAGGGGGCCGTGGTCCTCCTCACCAAGGCGATGGCGCTCGACCACGGGCCGCGGAACATCCGGGTCAACTGCATCTGCCCGGGGGACACCGACACCCCGATGCTGCGCGGCGAGGCGAAGCAGCTCGGCGAGCCGGTCGAGTCGTTCCTGTCGCAGTCGGCCGACTGCCCGCTCGGGCGGGTGGCCCAGCCGGACGACATCGCCCGGGCGGCGCTCTACCTCGCCTCGGACGCGTCGTCCTTCATGACCGGGGCGCCTCTGATCGTGGACGGCGGGTTCGTGGCGGGATAGCGCGGCCCGCGCCCCGGGCGGGGGCGGGACCGGGGAGGAGAGCGATGCGTCTGTCGGGGAAGGTGGCCTTGATCACGGGGGGGACGTCCGGCATGGGCCGGGCGACCGCCGCGCTGTTCGCGAAGGAGGGGGCGCGCGTGGTCATCACCGGTCGCGACGAGGTGCGCGGCCGCGTGGTGCTGCACGAGATCAAGGCGGCGGGATCGGAGGGGATCTTCGTCCGCGCCGACGTCCGTTCGTCCGACGACTGCCGCCGGTCGGTCGAGGAGACCCTCAAGGCCTTCAAGCGCCTCGACATCCTGTTCAACAACGCGGGCGTCTTCTTCCCGCACTCGGTGCCCGACTGCCCCGAGGAGGAATGGGACCTCACCGTGGACGTCAACCTGAAGGGGACCTACCTGATGTCGAAGCACGCCCTGCCCGTGATGATCGCGCAGAAGAGCGGTGTCATCATCAACAACAGCTCGGGGTGGGGGCTGGTCGGCGGGGACGCGGCGGCGGCGTACTGCGCATCCAAGGGGGGCGTGGTGCTCCTCACCAAGGCCATGGCGATCGACCACGGGAGGCAGGGGATCCGCGTCAACTGCATCTGCCCGGGGGATGTCGACACGCCGATGCTTCCCGAGGACGCGCGGCAGCGGGGCCTGAGCTGGGACGACTACATGAAAGGGGCCGCCAACCGCCCCCTCGGCCGCATCGGCCAGCCGGAAGAAATCGCCAGGGCCGCGCTGTTCCTCGCCACGGACGACTCGTCCTTCATGACCGGGTCGTCCCTGGTGGTCGACGGCGGCGGCAGCGCCGACTGAGATCGACGGGCGTCCCGCCTGCCGGCCGGACCTCTATCCTTCCGTGATCCGGGCGAGCGAATCCAGGAAGTGCCGGACCGTGTCGAGGCCGTCGTAGTGCGCGAAGGAGGCCCGCACGGTGCGCCGGCTCTTCAAGGCACGGTAGACCGCCAGCGAGTAATAGTTCCCGTCCGGCACCTCGATCTTCCCGTCCTCCCACAGCCGCCGCTTGACCTCCATCTGGGTCCTTCCGGACACCTCGAACAGGAACGTCGGGTCGCGCTCCGGGGCGCGCTCCGGATCGGCGATGCCGTGCAGCCTCACGCCCCGCTTCGCCAGGGCCGAGAAACCCAGAAGCGCCGCCTTCGTCAGCGCCTGCTCGTAGTCGCGCACGGCGCACATGGCCCACTTGAGCCGCCGGCGGTCGCGATCGGGGTAGAGGGCGGCGAGGCGCGCCGACATGGCGCGCAGATCCGCCTGGCCGTCGGCGGCCGACTCGATGCGCCCGCCGAGCGCGTCGAGATAGTCCAGGGCCGCGGACAACCCGGCCAGGACCGCGTGGTTCGGCGTCCCCTGCTCGAACTTCACGGGCGTGCGGTCCTCGTTCGCCTCGACGCGATAGGGGCGCAGCGCGTCGAGCCATCGCTTCCGGCCCCACAGGACGCCGACGATCGGACCGAAGACCTTGTAGCCCGAGAAGGCGAGGAAGTCGCAGTCCATCGCCCCGACGTCGAGCGGGCCATGACAGGCGTGATGCACCGCGTCGACCACCACCAGGGCGCCGCGCCATGCCCCGCGGGTCTGCCGGGCCGCGCCCCTGGGGGGCTCCGGCCGGCCATGGCGGCGGGCGAGGCGCGCCACCTCGTCGACCGGCACGACGGTCCCCAGTCCGTTGGAGGCGCAGGTGACGGCGACCAGGCGCGTGCGGCGGTCGATCAGCCGCTCCATCTCGTCGAGATCGAGCGTGCCGTCCCGCCGCACTCCGCACTCGCGCACCTCCAGGCCGCAGTCCTCCCCCCAGATCGACTCCCACGGCGTGACGTTGGCGGCGTGATCCAGGCGCGTGACGACGAGGTTGCTGCCGCGGCCGAGCAGGTCGCGGAAGGCGAACGACAGGTTGAACAGGGCGTGCGAGGTGGACTGGTGGAAGGAGATCTCGTCGGGCGACGGAGCGTTCAGGAACGCCGCCGCGGCGCGGCGCGCCCTGGCGTGGATCTCGGCGGTGGCCCGCTCGCCGCTGCCGACCGCGCCGTCCTGGGCGTTGGCACGCAGCGCCGCCTCTTCCATGGCGCGGGCGCTGCGCTCCGCCACCAGGGTCCCGCCGGCGCTGTTCAGGTAGACGCGCCTCCCGCCGGTGATGTCGCGCTCGCGCGCCGGGAACTGCCGGCGCACCTCCCCGTGCAGCGAGCGCAGCACCTCGGCCAGGGCCGCCCCGCCGGCCGGGATCCCCTCGTCTCCCCGGATCACCAGCGCATCTTCGGGGCCACGATCGTCTGGCCGCCGTCGACGAAGAGGGTCGTGCCGGTCATGTAGTCGCAGGCGCTCGAGGCGAGAAAGACGATGGCCGCCGCCACCTCCTCCGGCTCGCCCCCGCGCGGCAGGACGCCGAGGTTTTCGATCGGCGTGCCCCGGGGCGGCAGGTCGGCCGTGGTCATGTCGGTGTAAATCCAGCCGGGGGCGACGGTATTGACGCGGATCCCCCAGTCGGCGAAGTCGATGGCCATCGAGCGGGTCAGGCCGACGATGCCTGCCTTGGCGGCGTTGTAGCTGCCCCCCAGCGGATCGCACTCGTAGGCCGAGGTCGACGAGATGGTCACGATCCGGCCGGGCGTCTTCGCCGCGCGCATGGCGCGCGCCGCCTCCCGCCCGCAGAGGAACGTGCCGCGCAGGTGCACGGCGATCATCCGGTCCCAGTCCTCGACCGAGGTCTCCGCCAGGTTCCGGTACGGGTCGGCGATCCCTGCGTTCGCCACCAGGACGTCGAGCCGACCGAGGCGCCGCACGGTCTCCGCGACCAGCCGCACGACGTCCGCCTCCACCGCGACGTCGCAGGCCATCCCCTCGACCCGGCCGAGGGGGGCCAGCTCCCTGACCGCCGCCTCGACCGACTCCTTGCGCAGGGACGACACCATGACGGAGGCCCCCTCGCGGAGAAGGGCCTTGGCCGCGGCCCGCCCGATGCCGCGCGATCCGCCCGTCACGATGGCGACCTTGTCCTTCAACCCGAGATCCATGAGGTCCTCCCGCACGACTTGTACCATCGCGGCGCGCGCCCGGTCAACGAGCGTTTTTCCCTTGACTCGAGCGGAATCCTCGCGTATGACCAGACCCATCAAAATCACGCCAAGGCGTGGGGGGAACCATGAAACGCATCCTGCCGGTCTTCGTATCGTCATTATTTATTCTCGTGGGCACATCGGCCCAGGCCCAGATCTGCCAGGGTTCGGGGGCAGGCCCGGTGAACGGGGCGAACGCCGTGTGCACGAATTTCCGGGTCGCCCTGATCGACATCGGGCCGATCGAGCCGGGCTTCGACATCACCGACGAGGGCTGGGTCTGGGTGGCCCGGGGCAACCCCGATCCCACGCTGACCACCACCCGGTGCG
>DATNEZ010000321.1:0-6101 GCA_035606645.1 Binatia bacterium | reverse complement strand
CATTCAAGGTCTGGTTCGCGGGGCGGTTCACCGAGCAGGATCTCAACTTCAGCCCCTGGGGCGGTTCGGGAGGAACGCGGTGCGAGGCGGGGCCGGGCTGCTGGGGAGAGCTCAGGAAAGATCTGGACATGGAGTGGTGGGTCCGCCTCAAGATGGCCGACGGCGTGACCGGGTGGTCCCTGGAAGGCGAGGACTACAAAACCGGCGACGAGTGACCGGGCTTCTCGCGCGTCACTCGTCGCGGAACATGCTAGATTGCCGCATCGAGGCGTCGACATGAGACTCCTGACCCGGCATCCGAGGTACCTCGCCCCCCGCGGCCTGGCGGCCGGCGCGCTCGTGATGACGCTCGCGATCCTGGGGACGTCGTGCGGCCGGAAGGTCGAGGCCCGGGTGCGCGACGGGGACATCATTTTTCAGACGTCCCAATCCGATCAGAGCCGCGCGATCCAGATGGCGACCCATTCCCCCTACAGCCACATGGGGCTGGTCCTCCTGAGGGACGGCCGGCCGTTCGTCCTCGAGGCCGTGAGCCCGGTGGCCCGCTTCACGCCGCTGCGGGAATGGATCGCGCGCGGTCAGGAGGCGCGGTTCGTGATCAAGCGCCTGCGCGACGGCTCGGTCCTCGACGATCCGAACGGCCCGCCGGCGCTCCTGAAGGCGGCCCTGGAGCTTGCCGGAAAACCGTACGATCCCTGGTTCGAGTGGTCCGACGAACGGATCTACTGCTCCGAGCTGGTGTGGAAGGCGTACGAGCGCGGGCTGGGGGTCCACCTCGGGCGTCTCCTGCCGCTGGCCTCGTTCGACCTGAGCAGCCCGGTGGTCAAGGCAAAGATGGCCGAGAGGTTCGGTGACAAGGTGCCGCTCGACGAGCGCGTCATCTCCCCCGCGTCGATCTTCGACTCGCCGCTCCTCCAGGAAGTGCCGTGACCGTCCGGCCAATCTCGCCGTGAAGCTGAGCAAGCGGTTTCTCGTCGAGCCCGGAACGAAGGTCCGGCTGTCCCGCATCGATCCCGACGACACGGCCGGCATCGCGAGCAAGCGCGCCGCCGACGATCTCCTCTCGAAGAACATCGAGCGGCTGAAGAAGCTCCAGTACCTGCTCTATGCCGAAAACCGGCGCGCGCTCCTGGTCGTCCTGCAGGCCATGGACGCCGGCGGCAAGGACGGCACGATCCGCCACGTGATGGGCGGCCTCAACCCCCAGGGCTGCGTCGTGACCTCGTTCAAGGCGCCGTCCGAGGAGGAGCGCGAGCACGACTTCCTGTGGCGCATTCACCGGAGACTTCCCGCCCGGGGGGAGATCGGCATCTTCAACCGCTCGCACTACGAGGACGTCCTGGTCGCCCGCGTCCGGGAGCTGGTCCCCAAACCGGTGTGGGAGAAGCGCTACGATCAGATCAACGCGTTCGAGAAGACGCTGGCCGGGAACGACGTCGTCATCCTGAAATTCATGCTCCACATCGGCAAGGACGAGCAGCGCCGCCGCCTGCAGGAGCGGATCGACAACCCCCGCAAGCGCTGGAAGGTCCAGTCATCCGATTTCGAGGACCGGAAGCTCTGGGACGAGTACCAGAAGGCCTACGAGGCGGCCCTGAGTCGCTGCAATCACGCGTGGGCCCCGTGGTTCGTCATCCCGGCGAACCACAAGTGGTTCCGCAACCTGGCCGTGTCCGAGATCATCGTGGACACGCTGCGCTCCCTCGACATGAAGCTTCCAGGTCCGACGGTCGACGTCTCGAAGCTGAAGCTGGACTGAGCCTCCGCCGCCGCGTCAGCACTGGTGATCGGCCCCCATGGCTTCGGCCGCTTTCCGGTGCACGGTGATCTCCTGGTCCGTGGCCTGCAGGATGAGGTGCGGCAGCTCTGCGTACCAGACGCCCGATTTGGGGCAGGCGAAGAAGAGGTAGCTGCGCCCAGGCGCGGGCGTCCCGAACGCCACCTCGTAGAGGTTCTCCTCGAGCTGCTCGGCCCAGCCCTGCTTCTGCCTCCTGCCCTCAGCGCCGAACAGCAGGTACCGCAACGGTCCGAGGTCGGGGGCCGGGCGCTCCTTCTCCAGATCGAACAGGCTGAAGCGCAGCATGATCTGCTCTTCGACGAGCTGTTTCCTTTCGCTCTTCACCGGAACGATGTCGAGATTCATGGTGTCTCCTCCGATCGGCGGACACACGCTCCGCCGTGGGAACGGATGCGAGCTTTCCTCTGATTCCTGGGTTTACTCGCGAACCTCGATCTCGCGGGGGATGCGGGGGGCGAGCCGGCGATCGGCTTCGGGGCCGATCGGATCGGCCTGAAGCCTGGCGATGGTCGCGAGGCAATCGAAGCAATCGAAGCGGCAATCCTGTAGACGAACCATCGTTGATCTCCTTTCCGGCCGTTCTCGACGTGCAACGAGCGGCACGCCGGTCAACATGAGCAAAACCGATGCCATTGAATGTCACATCCCCGCTACGCGCGACCTAAGTCCCTGCGGATCAATCGAGTGTGACGATGCGCAAAGTGCGGTGGTCTCGTCCCTGCGGCGGTGCAATGTGTCCTCTCGAGGAATCGCTTCCCGCTCCGCTCGCGCCGGCCGGGCCGGGTTGACGCTATGATGCCTGGATGATCCAGTCCGGCACGCGGCATCGACGACCTGCCACGGGACGGCGTCCCGCCCTGTGCGGGCTCGTCTTCCTCGCCGCCCTCGTCCCCGCCTGGGCCCGGTTCCCGCTTCCGCCCCATGGCGACCGGTCGGTGCACGATCTCGCGGGCGTTCTCGATCCCGCGACCGAGACCACCATGGAGCGGCGACACACCGAGCTCTTCCAGAAGACCCGCGTGGCGATCGTCGTCGTCACCGTGCCGCGCCTGGAGAATGAAACTCTGTCCGATTTCGCCGTCCGGGTCGGCAGTGAGTGGGGAGCGGGCAAGAAGGGCGAGGACCGGGGCATCGTCGTCGCCGTCACGACCGAGGAGCCGCACATCTTCGTCGCGACCGGCTACGGCGTCGAGGGGTTTCTCCCCGACGGCCGGGTCGGGTCAATCCTGGATCGTGACGCGGTGGCGCCGCTGCGGGCGCGCAACTTCGATGCCGCCCTGAATGCGACGAGCGCGGCCCTGGTCGCCGCCTGCGCCGCCGAGTACGGCGTCACGATCGAGGGGATCCAGCCGTCGCGACGCCCGGACCGCCCGTCGCGGATCCCCTGGCCCGTCCTCCTGTTTCTTCTTTTCCTCGCCTTCATGTTCTTCACGCGTCTTCGCATGGGGATTCCCCTGGGGGTCGGCCGCCGCTCCCGCCGCGGGATATGGTACGGTGGCGGCTTCGGCGGCGGAGGGTTCGGGGGTGGATTCGGAGGCGGCGGTGGCGGTGGATTCGGCGGTTTCGGCGGCGGTGGCTTCGGCGGCGGGGGCGCAGGGCGCTAGGCGACTCGATCCGATGAGCGGGACGCGACGATGAGCGGCGCAGGCGTCCGGGACGATCCGGTCCTTCAGGGTTTTCTCCGCGAGCTCTCGGAGGCCGCGGGGACGCGCCTGAAGAGCGCTGTGCTGTACGGCTCGGCGGCGCGCGGGGACTTCATCCGGAAGGCGAGCGACCTGAACCTGATCGTCGTCGTCGAGCCGCTCGACCCCGCAACACTCGAAGCCGTGGCACCGTGCTTCAGGCGGTTCACGAAGGCGGGGCACCCGGTGCCGCGCCTGTTCTCGCCCGGCCTCATCAAGGCGTCGGCCGACTCGTTCCCGATCGAGTTTCTCGAGATCCGCACCAGCAGGCTGGTGCTGGCCGGGGCCGATCTGTTCGCCGGCGTGCCCATCCGCCGCGAGTGCCTGCGCCTGCAGTGCGAGCGCGAGCTCAAGGAGAAGCTGATGCGCCTGCGCGAGGGGTATCTCCTCTGCCACGACAACCCCCGCGAGCTCCGTCGCCTGCTCATCGGGTCGTACCCGGCGTTCGCCGCCCTTTTCCGCGGGGGCCTGCACCTCATGGGACGCCAGGTCCCGGCTTCGAGCGCCGCGGTAATGGCCGCATTCTGCGAGGCGGCCGGGCTCGATGGCGCTCCGTTCGACGAGGTCGCCCGCCTGCGCCAGGGGCAGGACGCGACGGCTGACCCGAAGAGGATCTTTGCGGGCTATCATGATCGGCTCACGAGAGCGGCCCACCATGTGGACGGTCTCGACACGGGAGGCGGCACACCATGAACAAGGGATTCGCCGGATGCCTGATCGTCGGTGGGATCATTCTCCTGGTCCTGGCGGCCGGTGGGATGCTCGGGATCAGTCTCTACAATCGCCTCGTGGCCGAGGACGAGCAGGTGACGGGAGCGTGGGCGCAGGTGCAGAACGTCCTCCAGCGCCGGGCGGACCTGATCCCGAACCTGGTCGAGACGGTGAAGGGGTACGCGGCCCACGAGAAGGAGATCTTCGAGAGCGTCGCGGAGGCGCGCGGCCGGCTGGCCGGGGCGGCCTCCCCGAAGGAAGCGGCGGCCGCCAACGCCGGGCTCACTTCGGCTCTCGGCAGGCTCCTGGCGATCGCCGAGAACTACCCCAACCTGAAAGCGAACGAGAACTTCGTCCGGCTGCAGGACGAGCTGGCCGGCACCGAGAACCGCATCGCCACGGAGCGGATGCGCTACAACGACGCGGTCCGCCTGTTCAACACGTCGATAAGGCGTTATCCCGCCGCTTTCTTCGCGCGGATTGTCGGCTTCAAGGAGCGCGAGTACTTCGAGGCGGCTCCCGAGTCGCAGAAGGTCCCCGAGGTGAAGTTCTAGCGAGGTTCGGAGCATGAAGCGAAAAGAAGGCCCGGGCGCCGCCTCCCTGACGCGGCGCCTGTTCCTGGAGGGCGGCCTGAAGGCCACGCTGGCGGCGGGGCTCGCGTCGCGCTTCTCGCTCACGCGGCTCCTCGCCGGCCAGGAAGGGAGCGGCGGCCCGGCCGCTCCGGGCGGCCCCGCGCCGCGGCGGTTCGACGGCGAGCTGATCGAGGAGTCGTACGGCATCGCCCACCGGCTGCGCGACGGCACGCTCGAGATCCCGTCCTCGCTCCTCCCGGAGGGACCGCTGCACGACGCCATTGTCCTGGGCGGAGGCGTCTCGGGGCTCATGGCGGCCTGGGAGCTGCAGCGCGGCGGCCTCTCCGACGTCGTGCTGTACGAGAAGGAGGGCTACATCGGCGGCAACGCCCGCAAGGAGCACGCGAACGGGACCGACTACACCTGCGCCACGTGGTCGGTCGTGCGCCCCAAGGACCCGTTCATGACGCGCCTCTTCCAGGATCTCGGGGTGATCAAGAGGATCGCCGGCGACGGCACCCCGAAGATCGATCCCGTGCTCGTCGGCCCGGGGCCCGAATCGAACACTCTCATCGACGGCACGTGGTACGCGGGCGGGCTCATCGGCGAGGACGTCGCGGCCTCGTACGCGCGGCTGCCTCTCGCCGCGAAGGACCGGCAGGATCTGATCGATTTCTACCAGGGGTTCAAGACGTGGGCCGGGAAGAAGGGGCGCGACGGGCGCCCGGCCTTCGCCATGCCGGTGGAGGACGGAAGCCGCGACCCGGAGATTCTCGAGCTCGACCGGATCACGATGCTGGAGTATGCGCGGCGCAAGGGCTGGGGCCCGCAGGCGATCGCGGAGGTCGAGGACTGGAGCAGCAGCGACATCGGCGGAGGGGCGGGCGAGGTCTCGGCGTACGGTTTCCTGTCGTTCAACAGCCTGGGACAGGGGGGCGAGGACATCACCCTGCCGGGAGGAAACGCCTGGCTGGCGGAGCGCCTGGCCGCGCGGGCCGGCGTCGATCGCCTGCGCACCGCCGCGATGGCCGTGCGCGTCGAGAACCGCGGCCGGGAGGTGCGGGTCACGCTGGTCGACCCGGCCACCGAGCGGTTCACCGTGCGCCGCGCCCGGTGCGTGGTGATCGCCTGCCAGAAGCACATCACCGGCCGGATGGTGCCGGAGCTGGCCGCCGCCGGGCGCAATCAGTATCTGGAGTATCGCTACGGCGCGCTCCTGATGGGCGCGGCCTCGGTCCGCAGGACGCCGCGGCTGAAGGGGGCGCCGATCGCCTGGTTCAATGGCACGCGCGGCCGGCTCATGCAGGGGTTCCTGCTGGCGGATTACAACTCGGATCG
>DATNEZ010000318.1:0-2133 GCA_035606645.1 Binatia bacterium | reverse complement strand
GCGTGCGGTCTTTGCGGGAGTGATCGTGGTGCTGGCCCTCGAGATGATCCACGGCGGCGTGGTGGGGAGGTTCTGATCGCGAGCGGAGCCGGGGCATGGACGGAGGAGCGCTTGGAGGCGACCGTAGCTGGATTGCTGCGCTTCGGCGTTACTCTGGCCGCCGTCGTCGTGCTCGGGGGAGGAGTCATCTACCTCGCCCGCCATGGGTCGGAACGGCCTCACTACGGCGTGTTCGTAGGGGAGCCGACCGATCTGCGCAGCGTCGCCGGTATCGTGAAGGACGCGGCTGCTTTCAGCGGCCGCGGATGGATCCAACTCGGCCTTCTCCTGCTCATCGCGACGCCCGTGGCGCGTGTGGCCTTCTCGGCGATCGCATTTGCCTTCCAGCGGGACAGGACCTACGTCTTCGTGACCCTGGTCGTCCTGGCGCTCCTGATCTTGAGCCTGGCCGGGCACACACCCTTCCCCTAACCCGCCTCTTGGCTTGGTGGGGCGCCAGGGCATAGGGCGAGCCAGGATCCCAGCCCGATCAATCCGAGGGAAGCCCACTGCGCCACGCTCAGGCCACCGGCAACGCGCACGTTGATACGGATGAACTCCAGGGCGAAGCGGAACCCGCCTGCGATCAGGCAGTAGCGAGCCAGAAGCGCTCGATCCGGCATCCCCCGCTGGCGCCAGGCGACAATGAACAGCGCCAGGGCCGCCAGGAAGACGGCCTCATAGAGTTGTGTGGGATGGACCGGAACCGCGGTGGGCGGGAGGCCCTCGGGGAAGGCGACTCCCCAGGGGAGGTCGGTCGGCAGGCCGTAGTCGTCGCCCACCAGGAAGCAACCGATGCGGCCGAACATCTGGCCCAGGGCCAGGGCGGGGGTCGCCGCCGCCAGCACCGGCAGCATGGGCCAGCGGCGGTGCCGGATCGTCAGCAGGCCCGCGGCCACGCCCCCCACGAGGCCCCCGAACCAGCTCAGGCCACCGCGGCTCGTGAGCAGGGCCCAGGCAGGCTCCGTGTCCAGGTGCTCCAGGACGAACAGGAGCTTGGCACCGGCAAGGCCCCCGATCAGGCCAAAGACCGCAGCATCGGTTGCCTCCGGGATCCCACGGACACGGAGTTCGCGCCGAAAGGTCCAGAAGCCGGCCAAGGCCCCGAGTGCGACCATGACACCGAAGCTGGTGACCTCGAAGCCGCCGAGCCGGAACAGGATGGGATACACGCGCCTCCTTCGCCCCCTGCCCACTCTAAGCTCGGTTCCCCGACTCCTGCTAGGCGCGGTCCCGGCCCGGAGGGGTTCCGCCCGAACCCTTCCAGCCTCCGGAGGCTCCCACAGGCACGAGGAGGGGGAATGCCCATCATTCGGGACGAGGACGCCGTCCAACTGCGCGCACATCTTCGAGAGAGGTTGGCCGGGCCCGTCACCATCGACTACTTCATGCCGGGTGACTCGAAGCCATTCGTGCCCGGGCGCGAGTCCGGGATCCGCGACGACGCCCGCGAGCTGCTCGAAGAAGTGGCCGGCCTTTCCGAAAAGATCGCGCTCACGGTGCACGACTCCCCCAGGGAAGCGCTCCTGATGGCGGGAATGGAGGTCGACCGTGCCCCGGCCATCGTCCTGGCGGGCAGGGCGAAAGGACGGGTGCGCTATTTCGGCATTCCGGGCGGCTACGAGTTCGGCAGCTTCCTGGCGGGGCTCGTTGACGTCGGCAACGGCCAGACCGACCTCTCGGAACAAACCACGAAGGCCCTGCGCGGGCTCGTCAAGGATGTGCGCATCCGCGTGTTCGTGACGCCGACCTGTCCCTTCTGTCCGGCGGCGGCGAGCCTCGCTCAGAAGATGGCGGTCGAGAGTCAGAGGGTCACAGCCGACATCGTCGAGGCCAACGAGTTTTCGGACCTGGCTGAACGCTACAACGTGCGCGGTGTGCCGAAGGTGGTGGTGAACGAGTCGACGGGCTTCGTCGGCGCGCAGCCCGAGGCCCGCTTTCTCGAATACGTCTTGCGCGCCGCAGCCTGACGGCCCGTTTTCTCCGATTGGTGGGCGTCGGATGACATAATCCCTTTCGTGGCGGAAGGCGAGGTCGACGCGCTCTTCCGGGCGGCGCAGGGTGGTGACGAGGCTGCCCTGGATGCAGTCCTGA
>DATNEZ010000309.1:0-5526 GCA_035606645.1 Binatia bacterium | reverse complement strand
GGAAGGGACCGGCGCCCCCGCGCTCGCGACCTCCTCCCGTTCCGTCTCCCCCGGATCCGAGGCCGGGATGTCCGTCCCGCCCTCCGCCTCGTCGGTCTCCCCCATCGCAGGCACCGGGAGCCCGCCCAGCGGGGCGAGCATCGCGATCAGGTCGCGCCCGGTCTGGAAGCGGGCGGCCGGGTCCTTCGCCAGCGCCTTCTCGAGGACGCGGTCGAAGTCCGGGGAGACGTTGGGATGGGCCTCGCTCGGCGGCTCCGCCGGCTGCGTGGTGATGCGGTACAGGACCTCCGAGACGGTCCCCCCCTCGAACGGCGCCTTCCCGGTCAAGAGCTCGTACAGGATGACGCCGAGCGAGAACAGGTCGGCGCGGCCGTCCACCGCCGCCCCCTGGAGCTGCTCCGGGGACATGAACCCGGGCGACCCCACGAACTGGTCCGACCGCGTCAGGTCCGAGCCGGGGAGGCGCGCCACGCCGAAGTCGGTGATCTTGACCCCCCCCTGGTCGGTGATCAGGACGTTGGCCGGCTTGATGTCGCGGTGCACGATGCCGCGCCGGTGCGCGTAGTCGAGCGCCTGGGCGATCTGCACGACGATGCCGACCGACTCCTCGGGCGACAGCGGGGCCCGCGACAGGATGACCTTCTTGAGATCCTGCCCCGGCACGTGTTCCATCACGATGTAGGGACAGTCGCTCGCCGCATCCAGGCCGATGTCGTGCACCGACACGATGTTCGGGTGGATGAGCGCCCCCGCCGCCTGGGCCTCGCGCAGGAAGCGCTCGCGGTACTGCCCCGCCTCTTCCGCGGAAAGGTCGGGCCTTATCGAGATGACCTTCAGCGCCACGTTCCGGCCGATGACCGGGTCGCGCGCCAGGTAGACCTTGCCCATGCCCCCCTGGCCGAGCTCGGATTCGATGGTGTAGCGGCCGATGCGGGGGACCGGGGCGGGCTCAGGCGCAGGGGCGGGCTCGTCCGCGACCGGCTGGTCCGGGGATTCCGCCGCCGTGTGCTCCGCGGCGCGTCCCGCGTGCTTCTTCGACTTGCGCTTCTTTTTTTCGAACACGCGTCCCCCAGAAGCCTGCGACTTCGAACGGCCTTCTGAAGCCGGGAGCCGTTTCGCAATATAAGGACCGGCCCGGCGGGCGGCAAGGCAGAAACCCGCGTCCTGCAAGGCATTCCACGCGACGCACGCTTACAGAATCGTGCGCCGTCAAGCCTCTGGCGGCCTCGATGCAACCGCCCCGCTGGCGTTCCACAGTATGAAGTTGTAGGATGATGTCGATCCCGATCCGGAGGCTGCGCATGGCCGTCAGGAAGCTCCCCTCGGAACGCCCGCGCCCGAAATCGGTCGCGCCGAGCGTGAAGCCCGACCTGTACTTGAAGATGTACGAGAAGATGCTGCGGGCGTACTACGTCGAGGAGCAGTGCCGGGTCTTCGTGCGCGCCGGCAAATGCTCCTTCTACGCCTCGGCGCGCGGCCACGAGAAGCTGCAGATCCTGGTGGCCCTCCTGCTGCAGCCTGGGAAGGACTGGTTCTTCCCCTACTACCGCGAGAAGGCCCTCATGGTGGGCCTCGGGATGCCTCTCGAGCACATCTTCCAGGGGATGCTGTCCCGCGAGGGGGACCCCAACTCCCTGGGCCGGAACATGTCGGAGCACTTCTCCTCGAAGGAGCTCCGCGTCGTGTCGCCGACCGCCTGCACCGGGACCGAGTTCCTGATCGCCGTCGGGATGGCCAAGGCGATCAAGGCGGCCGGGGGGGACGAGATCGTCTACGTCTCCGGCGGCGAAGGGTCGACCTCGGAGGGAGAGTTCTTCGAGGCGGTCAACAAGGCGCAGCACGATCGGCTGCCGGTCCTCTTCCTGATCCAGAACAACGGCTACGCCATCAGCGTCCCCCAGGAGCAGCAGACCTCATCCGTGCTGGCCGACGTGGCGCGATCCTTCGGCATGACCTCGGTGCGGGTGGACGGGACGCGCTTCACCGAGGCCCATGACACGCTGGAGCCTTTGGTCAAGGAGCTGCGGCAGGGACGGGGCCCCCTGTTCGTCGAGGGGATGGTGGTGCGCATCGACTCCCATTCCTCCTCGGACGATCAGACCAAGTACCGCGCCCCGAAGGACATGGAGGAGGCCCGGCGCAAGGACCCCCTGGCCCACACCGAGATGCGCATCCGCGAGCAGGGGATCCTGAGCGACCGCGAGATGGAGGAGTGGCGCGAGCGCGCCCGCCTCGAGGTGGAGGAGGTGGCCCGCAAGGTGGATGCCCTCCCCTACCCGGACCCGTCCTCCGCCACCACCGACATCTTCAGCCCCGACCGGGTGGTCCTCGAGGAGCCCGGGCCGGACTACGTCTCGGACAAGCCGATCACCATGGTCGAGGCGATCAACCGCGGCCTCAAGGAAGAGATGGCGCGCAACGAGAAGATCGTCATGTGGGGCGAGGACATCCAGGACCCGAAGGGGGGCGTGTTCGGCGTGACCCGCGGCCTGACCGAGGCGTTCCCCGGCCGGGTCGAGAACTCCCCCCTGGCCGAGGCGACCATCGTCGGCGTCGCGCAGGGGATGGCGATCGGCGGCTACAAGCCGGTGGTGGAGATCCAGTTCGGCGACTACTCCTTCCCGGCCTACATGCAGATGCGCAACGAGATCTCGACCTTGCGCTGGAGGAGCGCGGGGGCCTGGACCGCCCCGATCGTGGTGCGCGTGGCGGTGGGGGGCTACATCCGCGGCGGGCCGTTCCACTCGCAGACCCCCGAGACGCTCTACGCCCACACGCCGGGCTGGTACCTCGCCTACCCGAGCAATGCCGCCGACGCCAAGGGGCTGATCAAGACCGCCTGCCGGATGGAGGACCCGATCCTCTTCTTCGAACACAAGGGGCTGTACCGGCAGGTCTACACCAAGACCCCCGAGCCCGGCCCCGACTACGTCATTCCGTTCGGCAAGGCGCGGACCGTGCGGCAAGGGGACGACCTCACCATCGTCGCGTGGGGGCGGACGGTCCACATGGTGCAGCAGGCCCTCAGCCAGGTGGCCGAGCGTGCGGGGGGCGAGCCGTCGGCCGACGTGCTCGACCTGCGCACCATCGTCCCCATGGACGTCGACGCCGTGCTGCAGTCGGTCTCCCGCACCGGGCGGGCCCTGGTGGTGCACGAGGCGCCGATCTTCGCCGGCATGGGGGCCGAGGTCGCCGCCCTCATCGCCGACCGCGCGTTCGAGTTCCTCGACGCCCCGGTCCGGCGGGTGGGGGCGCGGGATTCCTTCGTGCCGTTCGCTCCCAATCTCGAGGCGGCCGTCTTGCCCAGCGTCGAGCAGGTCGCCCGGGCGATCGAGGAGATCCTGGCGTACTAGACCCCTGTCCCAGGAAGGAGGCGTCATGCCCAGGCGTGCGCTCCAACCGACCGAGTCCCCCAGCCCGCTGGAGTTCGCCGGCGACGCCGGCCCGTTCGACATCATCGGAGACGTGCACGGCTGCGCCGCCGAGCTCGTGCGCCTTCTGCACCGGCTCGGCTACCGCAGGCCCTCGCCGCGCCAGGCGTTCCGCCATCCCGCGGGGCGGCGCGCGGTGTTCCTCGGCGACCTGGTCGACCGCGGGCCGGGCGTCGTCAGGGCCATGCGCATCGCCATGCGGATGGTCGCCGAGGGGAGCGCCTTGTCCGTTCCAGGGAACCACGAGGTGACGGTCCTCAGGGCGCTCGAGACCACCGCCCGCAGGGAGAGCGCCGGCACGCTGAAGACCATCCGTCAGATCCGCTGGCTCCCGGCCCCCGAGCGTCGGCGGTTCGTCGATCGGTTCCGGGCGTACGTGGCCCGCCTCCCGCCGCACCTGGTCCTGGACCGCGGCCGCCTCGCGGTGGCGCACGCCGGGATCCGGACCGAGCACCTGGGCACCGACTCGCCCGAGGGGCGGCGCTTCTCCATCCACGGGCAGACGACCGGGGAGACCGACCGCTACGGCCTGCCGGTCCGGGTGAACTGGGCGGCCGACTACTCCGGGAAGCCGCTCGTGGTGTACGGCCACACCCCGGTGGGGCGCCCGGAGTGGATCGGCAGGACGGTGAACATCGACACCGGCTGCGTGTATGGCGGAAGCCTGACGGCGTTGCGCTATCCGGAGATGAAGCTGGTCAGCGTCAAGGCCGCTCGCGCCTACTATCGGCCGCGCCGCTCGCTGCCGTCCGGCGTGGGGCTCCGCGCCGAGACCCGGTCGCGCGCCGGGTCCCCCGGCCTCAGCGCGACGACGCCGGCCCAGGGGGTCGCGGAGCGTTCGTCCCCTTTCGGCTCTCCGCCGCAATCGCCCGGCGCAGCGCCTCGATCTCGACCTGCGCCTCGAAGCGCTTCACATCCCGGCCATTCGAGTCGTACAGAATGGAGTAGGGAATAGCCCCGGACAGCCGGAACCCCTCGAGCAAGGGGTCCTGGTCGCCCGTGTACACCAGGTTCGGATAGGAGACGCCCGCCGCGGCCAGCGCCTTCCGGACCTTCTCCCCCGTTTCCGCGCCGTCCCCGGTCACCCAGGCGTCGAGCGAGATCCCGAGGAAGGCGACGTTCGTGCCCGCCGACTCGCGCGCCACCGCGGCGAGATCGGGGAGCTCCTCCACGCACGGACCGCACCAGGTCGCCCAGAAATTCACGAACACCGGCCGCCCCTTCAGCGCCGCCAGATCGGCGCGCACCCGACCCATGTCGGCGAACGCGACCGGCGCGGCCGTAGCCGGGGCCGGGGCCCCGCTCCCCGGAGCAGCCCCCTGGGTGACGGCCGCTTCCGCCCCGGCGCCGGCCTCCGTCCCGGAGGACGAGCGGCCGCACGCCGGAAGCAGGACGGCGGTGGCGAGGAGCAGGACGATCGGTCGCGGGTCTCGCATGGCCCGCCGATCCTACCCCGACCGGGCGGCGCTTCCAAACGCCCCCGAAAGGAATAAGAAAATGCCCGACGACCGTGGAGGTAGGCCGCGGCCGGGTCAGGCGGCGTCCGGCAGCCTGCCCCAGTCCTCTCTCCAGGCGAGGACCTCTTCTTCGCGCCAGCGCCTCGCGGCGAGCCCGAGAGACTGGGCCGGCGTGATGCCGGTTCGATTCGTGATCGGCCGGCAGTAGTTCACCCAGAGCGTCGCGATCTGCAGATGCTGCTGCAGGCGCAGCCGGCGCTTGCTGACGCACCAGCTCCGCCGCCGCAGGCGCGCCAGGAAATGCCGCAGCCGGGCGTTGGTGTGGTTGATCGGGAAGAGCGGGTTGCGCCGGTCGCGCCGCGCCGACGCGGAGTGCGGCATCCAGGTGAAGCGGCTGCCGAACAGGCGGCGCCCGAGACGCTCGTACAGCGGCTTCCGGTCGGAGTGCAGGACCACCGGCCGGCCGGAGGCGACGCAGGACCGCAGGCGCAGCAGCACCGCCCGCACCGCGGCGGCCGATTGCGAGGGTCGCCGGCCGTGCCGGGCCTCGTGCTCCGTTCTCCGGCGCCTCTGCGTGGGCGTCATGCGTCCTTTGCGCCTCAGCGGGCCGGCCTCGGAGGCGATGAGGAAGAGGCTGC
>DATNEZ010000293.1:0-3096 GCA_035606645.1 Binatia bacterium | reverse complement strand
TTCATCTTCCCGGTGTCGACGCCCCCCAACGCCATCGTCTTCGGCACCGGCCTCGTGCCGCTGAGGCGCATGATCCGGACCGGCATCCTTCTCGACGTGACGGCCCTGGTCGTCATCTGGGCCGGGCTTCTGCTCCTGACGCCGATCCTGCCGCGCTGAAGCGGCCGCCGCCGTCTCACGATGCGGTGCCGCGCCGCGGGCTCGCCTTGTTCTCGAAGGCCCCCTCTGTTACGCTTCCGCCTCGAGCCACCCTCACGAACAGGAATCGCCGATGCGCGGGTTCAGGAACACCCTCAAGCCGCTGAACATCCTGCCGCCCGAGGCGGAGGAGCGGGTGCACCTCGCGACGTTGAAGATGTTGCGGGAGCACGGCGTGATCTTCGAGGACCCGCGGGCCCTCGACCTGTTCCGCAAGGCCGGGCTGAAAGTGGTCGACTCCGACCAGCGGGTCTTCTTCCCGCCGGAGTTCGTCGACGAGCAGGTCAAGAAGGCCCCGTCGCAGTTCACCATCCACGCGCGCAACCCCGAGAACGACGTGATCATCGGCGGCGACCACCTGGTGTTCGCGCCGGTGAGCGGGCCGCCGTTCATCGCCGATCGCGAGGGGGGGCGGCGCGAGGGGACGCTCGAGGACCAGAACAACCTGGTGCGTCTCTCGGAGGTGCTGAGCGTCATGCACCACGGCTGCCCCGAGGTCGCCTGCCGGGACCTGCCGATCGAGACGCGCCACCTCGACATGCTGTACTGGCAGATCCGTCTCAGCTCGAAGGGGATGATCGGCGACGCCTGGAGCACGCTCCGGGCGCGCGACCACATCGACATGATGGCGATCCTGTTCGGCGGACGCGAGGCGATTCTCGACAAGCCGGTCCTGACCGGGATCATCAACTCGAACAGCCCGCTGCGCTACGACTCCAACATGGCGGAGGGGCTGATCGAGTACGCCGCCGCGGGGCAGGTGAACATCATCACCCCGTTCATCATGGCCGGGGCGACCAGCCCGGTCACGCTCGCCGCCGCGGTGGCGCAGCAGAACGCCGAGTGCCTGTCGGCGGTCGTCCTGGCGCAGATGGTCCGTCCCGGGGCGCCGGTCATCTACGGATCGTTCCTGACCGGCCTCGAGATGCGCACCGGGGCGCCGGCGTTCGGGCGCCCGGAGTCGGCGCTCGGCATCCTGGGCTCGGCGCAGATGGCGCGGCGCTACAACCTGCCGTGCCGGGCAGGCGGTGTGCTGACGAACTCCAAGATCCCCGACACGCAGGCCGGCCAGGAAAAGATGATGATGCTCTGGCCAATCATCCTCGGCGGCTGCAACTACGTCCTGCAGGCGGCCGGCTGGCTGGACGGCGGCCTGACCGCCTCGTTCGAGCAGATGGTCCTGGACGCCGAGATGCTGGAGATGACCGAGCGCTTCTTCGCCGGCGTGCCGGTGGACGAGGAGTCGCTGGCGCTCGACGTGATCGCGCACGTCGGGGCCGGCGGCCACTTCCTGGGGGAGGAGCACACCCGCCGGCACTTCAAGAGCGAGTTCTACTTCCCGCAGCTGGCCGACACCGAGGCGTTCGACACCTGGGTGAAGAAGGGCTCGCGGGACGCCTACGTGCGCGCCACCGATCGCTGGAAGAAGCTCCTCGCCACTTACGAGGAGCCGAAGCTCGACCAGGCGATCGACGACCGGCTGCTCGACTTCATGGCCCGCCGCCGGCGCGAGATCGAAGCGTCCCTGGACTAGGAGCCGGCCGAATAGTCGGACCGGCTCCCAGCCTCCCGCAAGCGCTCCGCCCGCGGCAACCGGTGTACACTCCGCCCCTTGACAGCCGGCGGGCCCGGAGGTAGCCTACCTACTGGTCGGTAGGTTGCACGGGACGCCCCGCCCGGCGCTTCCAGGGAGACCGGTGACGAAGCGATCGCGGCAGGACCGGCCGACGCGCCAGGCCCAGATCCTCGAGACGGCCGCGCGCATCTTCTGCGAGAAGGGGTTCGACAAGGCGTCCATGGAGGACGTCGCGGACGCCGTGGGGCTGACGAAGGCCGGGCTCTATCACCACATCGGCAGCAAGGACGAGCTCCTGTTCGCGATCATGTCCTACGGCATGGACCTGTTCGAGGAGAAGGTGCTGAACCGCGTCATGACCATCGCCGATCCGCTCGAGAGGCTCAAGGCGGCGCTGCGCGGGCACGTCCTCCTGGTCATCCGGGACCGCCCCAAGGAAGTGACCGTCATCCTGCACGAGACCAACGCCCTGAAGGGGCGCTTCCGGGACCGGATCAACGCGCGCAAGAAGCGCTACATCAAGTTCCTCGAGAAGACGTTCCGCGAGATGATCAAGAGCGGGGCGGCGCGCCGGGTGGATCCGTCCGCCGCCGCCTTCGCCATGCTCGGCATGATCAACTGGATCTACCAGTGGTACCGGCCGGGCGGGCGCCTGAGCGACGAGGCCGTGGCCGACGCGCTGAGCGACGTCTTTTTGGGAGGAATCCTCGCCCGGCCGTCGGGGCCGGCGTGAGGACGTCGCGCGAGGTCGGCATCACCGGGTACGGCGCCTGCATTCCGCGGCCGCGCATCGCCGCCCGCGTCATCGCCGCGGCCTGGGGCCGGCCGGCCGACTCGCGGCTGCCGGTGCACGAGAAATCGGTCCCGTCGGCCGACGAGGACACGGTGACCATGGCGATCGAGGCGGCGCGCGGGGCGCTCCTGCGCGCCCGGGTCCCCCCTGCGTCGATCCGCGCGGTGTGGGTCGGCACGGAATCGAAGCCCTACGCGGTCAAGCCGTCCTCGACCATCGTGGCGGAGGCGATCGGGGCGGTCCCCTGGGTGAGCGCCGCCGACCTGGAGTTCGCCTGCAAGGCCGGGTCGGAGGCAATGCAGGCGGCCTGCGCCTACGTCGGGTCCGGCATGGCCGAGCACGCCCTGGCGATCGGCATGGACGCGGCGCAGAGCAAGCCGGGGGACGCTCTCGAGTTCACCGCGGCCGCGGGGGGCGCCGCCTTCCTGTTCGGGACGTCCAGCACCGCCCTGGCCGTGGTCGAAGCGTCGCGGTCCTTCGTGACCGACACGCCCGACTTCTTCCGGCGCCAGCACATGCACTATCCGGA
>DATNEZ010000281.1:0-11993 GCA_035606645.1 Binatia bacterium | reverse complement strand
TGTCCGGCACGCGCGCGCCGCTGGCGCACTGGAGCCGCATCAACCCGCTCGACTTCGCGCAGGTCGGCGACAGCAAGGTGACCTGGGAGCTCAACCGCCACCAGTGGATGGTCGGCCTGGCGCAGGCCTGGCGCTTCACCGGCGACGCGCGCTTCGCCGGCACGTTCGCGCAGGACCTGCAGCACTGGATCGACGCGAACCCGCCCGGCATCGGCATCAACTGGGCCAGCAGCCTCGAGGTCGCCTACCGGCTGATCGCGTGGTGCTGGGCGCTGGCGCTGTTCCGCGGCGCGGCGGCGCTGACGCCGGGGCTGTTCGCGCGCGCGCGGGCCTCGATCGCCGAGCACGCCGCGCACGTCGAGCGCTACCTGTCCTACTACTTCTCGCCCAACACGCACCTGACCGGCGAGGCGCTCGGGCTGTTCTACGCCGGCGCGGTCTTTCCGGAGCTCCGCGCCGCCGCGCGCTGGCGGAACCTCGGGTCCCACATCCTGGTCGAGGAGAGCGGCCGCCAGGTGCTGCCGGACGGGGTGCACTTCGAGCTGTCCACCTGCTACCAGGTCTACACCCTCGACATCCTGCTGCACTTCCTGATCCTCGCCGGGCAGACCGGTACTGCGGCGCCGGTGGAGGTCTCGCGGACGGTGCAGCGCATGCTCGATTTCCTTCTGGCCGTAAGGCGTCCCGACGGATCGATCCCGCCCATCGGCGACGGCGACGGCGGGCTGCTCCTGCCGCTCGGGAGGCGCCGGCCGGACGAGGTCCGAAGCCTCTTCTCGATCGCCGCGGTGCTCTTCCAAAGGCCCGACTACGCCTGGGCGGCGCAGGGGCCCTCGCCCGAGATCGTGTGGCTCCTCGGGCCTCAAGGCCTCGACTCCTTCGACTCGCTCCGGCGCGAGCCGCCGTCGGCCCCCGCCTCGCGGCTCTTCGAAGCCGGCGGGTACGCCGTGATGGCCGACGGCTGGGCCCCCGACGCCCATCACCTGATCCTCGACGTGGGACCGCTCGGCTGCCCCGTCAGCGGGGGACACGGGCACGCCGACCTCCTGAGCCTCCAGTGCAGCGCCTTCGGCAAGGCCTTCGTCGTCGATCCGGGGACCTTCTGCTACACCCCCGAGCCGCGCTGGCGCAACTACTTCCGGGGGACCTCGGCGCACAGCACCGTCGTCGTCGACGGCCGGGGACAGGCGGAGCCGTCCGGCCCCTTCTCGTGGCGGGCCCGGCCGCGGGCGCGCCTGCGCCGCTTCGCGTCGGACGCCGAGTTCGACTTCGCGGACGCCGATCACGACGCCTACGCCGGCCTCAAGGACCCGGTGATCCACCGCCGCCGGGTGCTGTTCGCCAGGGGGCGGTACTGGCTCGTCGTCGACGACCTGCGCGGAACGGCCGACCACACCGTGGAGCTCCGTTTCCAGTTCGCGCCGATGGTCGTCACCGTCGGCCCGAACCTCGCGGCCCGGGCCTGGGGCTCCGGCCGCCACGACCTGCACGTCCTGCCGTTCGCCTCGGCGCCGCTCGAGGCCGCGGTCCGCGAGAGGCAGGAGGAGCCGATCGACGGCTGGATCGCGCCGGCGTACGGCGCCCGTCTCGGGGCCCCGGTCCTGGTCTATCGCGCGCGGACCCGGCTGCCGCTCCGGATCGTCACGCTTCTCCTCCCCACGCGGCACCCGCTCTCCGCCCCGCCGAAGGTCTCCCCGCTCTTCGCCGGAGGCAGCGACCCGGTCGGAGTCCTCTTCCGCGGGCCGCGCGAATCGGTGCGCTTCGACGAGGACGGCTTCTCGGTGGAGCGCGCCTGATGTGCGGGATCGCCGGCATCCTGAACTTCTCATCGGACCACGCCGTGGACGAGACCCGGCTGCGCCGCATGCGGGACGCGTTGCGCCACCGCGGGCCGGACGGCGAGGGGCTCTTCATCGAAGGATCGGTGGGGCTCGGGCACCGGCGCCTGGCGATCGTGGATCTCGCCTCGGGCGGCCAGCCGATGGCGAACGAAGACGGCACCGTCCTGGTCGTCTGCAACGGCGAGATCTACAACCACCCGGACCTGCGCCCCGCGCTCGAGGCGCGCGGCCACCGGTACAGGACCCGCAGCGACACGGAGACGATCCTGCACCTGTACGAGGAGGACGGGGAGCGCTGCGTCGAGCGCCTGCGCGGCATGTTCGCCTTCGCGCTGTGGGACCGGAGGCGCCGCCGGCTGCTCCTGGCCCGGGACCGTCTCGGGATCAAGCCGCTCTATTACGCGCGCACCGGCAAGGGCCTGCTGTTCGCGTCCGAGATCAAGGCGATCCTCGAGGCGGCGCCGTTCCCGGCCGAGCTGAACGACGCGGTCCTCCCCGAGTTTCTCGCCAGCCGGTTCGTCTCGGGCGGGGAGACCTTCTTCAAGGGGGTGAGCAAGGTCCTCCCCGGGAGGACGCTCACGTGGTCGCTCGACGAAGGGCTGAGGGAGCGCCGCTACTGGTCCCTTCCTGTCGAGGATCCGGCCCCCCGTGCCGGTCTCGCGGACGCGGCGGCGGACCTGCGCGACCGGCTGCGCGATGTGGTGCGCCTCCACCTGATGAGCGACGTGCCGGTCGGCATCTTCCTCTCCGGCGGCCTCGATTCGAGCGGCCTCCTGGCGCTCATGTCCACGCAGGCGTCCGCTCCGGTCCGCAGCTTCTCCGTGGGGTTCTCCGAGGTCGAGGCGAACGAGCTCCCCTACGCGCGCCTGGCGGCGGAGTCGGCCGGGGCGGAGCACAGGGACATCAGCGTGTCGGCGCGGCAGTTCTTCGCCGCCCTGCCCCGCCTCGTCTGGCACGAGGACGAGCCGATCGCGTTCCCCTCGAGCGTGCCGCTCTACTTCGTCTCCCGCCTCGCCGCCGAGCACGTCAAGGTGGTCCTGACCGGCGAAGGGGCGGACGAGCTCTTCCTGGGATACAACCGATACCGGGTCGCCGCCTGGAACGAGCGGCTGGCGGCCGCCTGGGCCGCGGTGCTCCCGGGAGGCGCGCGCGCCGCGATCGGCCGGGGCGTATGGAGCCTTCCCCCCTCGATCCGCCGTTATGCCGGCCGGACCTTCCTGGCGCTCCCACGCGGCGCGCGCAGCCACGTCTGCGAGAACTTTGCGGTCTTTCCCGAGGCCGTGCAGAACCGGCTCTTCCCCGACGCCGACCGTTCCGGAAAACGGGACCCGTACGCCGCAATCCTGCCCCTCTACGAGCGGGCCCCGGGGGATCTGCCCGCCCGCATGGCGCACGTCGATCTGCAGACCTACCTGGTGGAGCTGCTCATGAAGCAGGACCAGATGAGCATGGCGGCCTCGATCGAGAGCCGCGTGCCGTTCCTGGACCACGAGCTGGTCGAGCACGTGGCGGCGCTCCCCCGGAACCTGAAGCTCCGGGGACTGAAGACCAAGGCGATCCTGCGCGAGGCTCTCAGGGACCTCGTGCCGCGCCCCATCCTGACGCGCCGCAAGATGGGATTCCCCGTCCCGATGGGCGGCTGGCTCAGGGGACCCTTCCGGCCGCTTCTGCAGGAATTCGTCCTGGGCGATCGCGCTCTGCAGCGGGGGCGCTTCGACCCGGCCTTCCTGCGGCGCCTGGTGGCGGAGCACGAGGCCGGCACGACGAATCACGGCGATCGACTCTGGCTGTTGCTCAACCTCGAGATCTGGCAGCGCATCTTCGTCGAGGGACAGGACCCGGCCTCCCTGGCACCGCCCGGGAACCGGCCGCTCCTGGGACGCAGTGCGCTTAACAAGGAAGGAGGCGTCTCGCATGTGGATGCTGAAGCGCGTGCTCAGTAGGCTGCTCATCGCGATCGAACGGACGGTCACCGCGGCCCTCTATCCGTTCTGCCGCCTCCGGGAATTCCTGTCCGGAACCGTGAGGGTCCCGATCCTGATGTATCACCAGGTCGGCCCCCCCGTGGAGGGGGGACCGCTCAGGGCCGATTGCGTGACGCCGCAGCGTTTCGAGCGGCAGATGCGCGCCATCCTCGACGCGGGGTACCGCGTCGTCGCGCTGCACGACCTGGTCCGCATCCTGAAGGCCGGCCGGATCGGAGACCTTCGGCGCTCGGTCGTGCTGACCTTCGACGACGGCTACCGCGGCCAGTTCGTGTTCGCCTGGCCCGTCCTGCAGAGGATGCGGCTTCCCGCGACGTTCTTCGTCACCACCGGCATCGTCGGAAAGCCCGCCTTCCTGGGGCACCTCGACATCCCCAGGGAGCCGGCCGGGGCCTCCCCTCCGCTCGCGTGGCTGCCGCTCTCCTGGGACGAGGTGAAGGAGATGGTGCGGCAGGGGATCGACATCGGCTCGCATGCCGTCACCCACCGCTCGCTGGGGCGCCTCAGCGACCTGGAGGCCGAGCTCGAGGTCTGGACCTCGAAGGAGGCCCTCGAGCGGCGCGCGGGGATCGACGTCGATCTCTTCGCCTATCCGTTCGGGTCCGAATCCCGCGGCGACTTCCACCGGGGCCTCGAGGAGACCCTGCGCACCTCGGGGTACCGCGGCGCCTGCACGCGGGTCATCGGCCGGAGCGGCGCGGCCTCGGACCCCCTGGCCCTGCCGCGCCTGCCGATGGAGGAGGGGGACGGGCCGTTCCGCGTCCGCTGCAAGCTCGCGGGCGCCTACGACTGGGTCGGCCCCTTCGTGTCGCTGTGGCAGAGCCTGACGGAGCGGGACGTGGCGGACGAGGCGCCGATCCCGCTCGATGCGCGCGCCCCGCGCGCCGGGAGGTGACGGACGTCGATGCGGTTTGATCCCCGGGGCCGGGGCGCCGGTGTGTGGGGGGCGCTCCCGGCCGCCGGGCTGTTCCTGATCCTGATCGCGCAGGGGACCGCGCAACCGCCCCCCGGAAAGCCCGGGGACGAATCCGGGGACCTGCGCGCGCCCGAGAAGCCGAAGGTGCTCCTCGACACGGCCCTGCCGTTCTTGTCCGGCCGGTCCGTGACGGTGCCCGCCGGCGGCGATCTCCAGAAGGCCCTCAACGAGGCCGCGCCCGGGGACACCCTCGTCCTGGAGGCGGGGGCCGTCTTCCGGGGGCCGTTCACGCTGCCGAAGAAGCCGGGGTCCGGCTGGATCGTCATCCGATCGAGCGCCGTCGGCTCGAACTTCCCGGCGGCCGGGACGCGGGTCGGGCCGTCGGACGCCCCCCGCATGCCCAAGCTCGAGGCCGCCTCCGGATCGGTCGTCGAAGCGGCGCGGGGGGCGCACCACTACCGGTTCATCGGGATCGAGATGCGCCCGAAGGAGGGGACGTTCCTCTACAACCTGGTGCTGCTCGGCTCGGAGGAGTCGTCGGCGGACCAGCAACCGCACGACATCGTGTTCGACCGCTGCTACCTCCACGGCGATCCGAAGAAGGGGACGCGCCGCGGCATCGCCCTCAACTCCCGCTCCACCGCCGTCGTCGACTCGCACCTCTCGGACTTCAAGGAGGTCGGCGCCGACTCGCAGGCGATCGGCGGGTGGAACGGCGGCGGCCCGTTCAAGATCGTCAACAACCGCCTCGAGGGAGCGGGGGAGAACGTGATGTTCGGTGGGGCGCCGACCTTCATCGATCGGCTGGTCCCCTCCGACATCGAGATCCGCGGCAATTATTTCTACAAGCCGCTCGCCTGGAAGGCGGGCGATCCCGCCTACGCGGGGACGGCGTGGTCGGTCAAGAACCTGTTCGAGCTGAAGAACGCCCGCCGGGTCCTGGTCGAGGGGAACCTGTTCGAGAACAACTGGGCTGCGTCGCAGAACGGCTTCGCCATCCTCTTCACCGTGCGGACCGTGGGCGACTCCACGCCCTGGGCTGTGGTCGAGGACGTGAGCTTCGCGCGCAACGTGGTGCGGCACTCCACCTCGGGCGTCAACATCCTGGGGCTCGACGACGGATCGCCGACGAAGAGCGGGCGGACCCGGTTCGTGAGCATCTCCCACAACCTGTTCGTGGACGTCGGCGAGCCCGGACGGCAGGGAGCGGGGGTCTTCGTCCAGGTCCTCGACGGGGCGGCGGGAGTGGCGGTGGAGCACAACACCGCCCTGCACTCGGGGAGCATCCTGGTGGCGGACATGTCCCCCAGCCGGGGGCTCGTGTTCCGGGACAACATCGTCGAGCAGAACGAGTACGGCGTGTTCGGCAGCGGCAAGGGGATCGGCCTGCCGGCGCTCGAGCACTATTTCCCCGGGTACGTGTTCCGCCGCAACGTGATCGTGGGGGCGGATCCCCGCGCCTATCCGCCCGACAACTTCTTCCCCAAGTCGCTCGACGCCGTCGGGTTCACGGACCTGCAGGGGGGGGCGTACCGGCTGTCGGGCAAGAGCGCGTATCGCCGCAAGGCGACCGACGGCACCGACGTGGGGGCCGACGTCGCCGGCCTGCGCGAGGCGGGCGGGGCGCCGTGAGCGACGTCGCCCGCGGGCCGGGGCTCCGGATCGCGTGGATGGAAGAATGGATGAGCACGCTGGCCAGGGAGGTCCTGCCGGACCTGTCGCGCCGCCACGAGATCACCTACGTTACCTCGGGGGACGAGGTGCCGCGGGGGGATCTCGCCCGGGTCATCCACGGCAGACGGTGGCGCCACATGAACGTCGCCGGATTCGAGCTGTCACGCCGGGTCGACCGGCTGTATGCCGACGGCGCGATCGACCTCGCGATGGTCTGGGCCAGCATCGGCTTCGCCCTCAGGCGCTCGCCGTTCATCAACCTGGAGGGGACCTCGGTGTACGCGCAGATCGGGCTGTTCGCCTCGCGCGAGCCGGTGCGCAGGCGGGCCCGCTTCCTGCCGGGCCTCCTGCACTACGCGGTTCCCGAGATGCTCTGCAATCGCCGGGCCCTCCGGATCATCGTGCCGTCCGAGGCGTTGAAGCGGGACATCGTGCGGCTGCATGGTGTCCCGGACGAGCGGGTGGCGGTCGTCCCGCACGGCGTCGAGCCGGGGCACTTGAAGTGCTACGAGCGCAAGAGGCCCGCCGCAAGGACCACGCTCCTGTTCGTCGGCCGGCTGCACTACGGCAAGGGGATCGCCGACGTCCTCGAGGAGTTCGCGCGCCGTCCTGATATCGAGGCCGATTTCGTGGTGGCCGGCGACGGCCCGGACCGGCATCGGGTAGAAAGGGTCGCTGCGGCCGACCCGCGGATCCGGATGACCGGTGCTCTGGGCCGCGGCGAGCTCGAGGCGCTGCTCTCGACGACGCAGGTCTTCGTCCTGCCGACCTTCTACGAGGGGTTCGGGCTGTCGCTGCTCGAGGCCATGGCCAGCGGGCACGCCTGCGCGTGCTACGACGTTCCGGCCGTCCGGGAGGTCCTGGGGGACGCGGGAGTCCTCGTGCCCTCGGGAGATCCGCGGGCGCTCGTGGATGCCGTCGCGGCGCTCGTGCGGGACGAGGGGCGTGTGGCGTCCCTGGCCCGCCACGCGCACCGGAGGGCGGCGCGGTTCTCGTGGTCGGATGCGGTCGACGCGATCGATCGGGTCATTCGCGAGTGCGCTCCGGCCAGGCCCCTCCCGGAGAAAGGGCCGGTCGCCCTGCGAGAGACGCCTACCCCCTGAGCGGGGCGCCGAGCCTGGCGGCAGCCGGCTCTCTGCGGCCCCGCGCTTCGTCGGCGCGGCCCGGGCCCCTCTCGAGGACCTCCTCGAAGGCCGCGGCGGCCGCCTCCCACGAGCAGCGGGCCTGCACCATCTCCCGCGCCGCGCGCGCCTGGCGCGAGCGCAGCTCCTCGTCCCGGACGAGCCCGGCGCACGCCGCGGCGAATTCGTCCGGCGTATCGGCCAGCCGGATGTTCCGGGGGGACGATACCTCCAGCCCCTCGGCGCCGACGGTGGTCGAGACGACCGGCACGCCGGCGGCCATCGCCTCGTAGATCTTCAGGCGGGTTCCTCCGCCGATGCGCAAGGGCACGATGGCCGCGGTCGATCCCCAGAGGTACGGCCGCACGTCCTCCACGGTCCCGGTCACGAGGATGCTGGGGTCGCTCGCGGCCAGGCCGGCCACGGTCCGATCGGGGGAGCGCCCCACGATGGCGACCTTGCAATCCGGGAGACGGGCCCTGAGGCGAGGGAGCACCTCGCGCGCGAACCAGGCGACCCCGTCCACGTTCGGGAGCCAGTCCATCGAGCCGACGAACACCAGGTCCGCCACTCGGGGGACCGGGGTGGGGCCCGAGAAGTACTCGACGTCCACGCCGGTCGGGACGACGGATACGCGGGACACCCCGAACCAGCGCCGCAGGGTCCCCGCATCCTGGCGGGACACCGCCACGATCTCTCCCGCCTCGCGGCAGACGCGCCCCTCGTAGTCCCGCATGCGCCTGGCCTGCAGGCGCAGGTAGGCCCGCCGCGCGAGATCGCCGGCGTGCTCTGCGCGGCGCCACCAGATCGCGCTCTCGACGTTGTGCTGGAACAGCACCCAGTCCGACAGCCGCGGGATGTTCGGCGCGGGGGCCAGGAAATCGCACACCATCCGATCGAACGGCTGCTCGGCGAGGAGCCCCTGGATCCGGCGCCGCATCGCGGCCGAGCGGCAGCGGCGGATGGTCACGGGGAGCGGCCCGATCAGTCCGGCCGCGACCTGTCCCAGGAACGCCGCCGAGTCCTTGCGGGGCAGCGCATGCGGCACCGGGTAGGCGCGCGTGCAGTACTCGGCGCTCCGCCGCGGCCCCTCCGGGTCGCCCGACTCGTCGAAGGCCACGTAGTGGATCTCGTGCCGCGCGTGCAGCCGCTTGAGGATCTCGAGGCTGCGGATGTGCCCGCCCTTCGTCGTGGGGTGCAGGAAATCGGTCTTGACCCAGAGGATTCTCATGTGCGAACTCCGTTGTACCTCGCGCCGCGGTGCGTCTCAATCGGTGAATTCCCGCAAGCGGCGGGGGGGAAATCCACGAGCGCTTGGAAAGAGAGGAGTGGGAAGCACCCGGGGGCCCGGCGCACGGCACCCCCGGGGCTCCCCGGGGCTCAAGACTGCGGACCGGCCGCGCCCGTCGTCTTGCCCGCGGCCGCGGGCTGGGCGTCGCACGGCTTGTGCAGCTGGATGTTGCCGCCGTCCAGGTCGCCGCACCGCGGCTCGTTGGCGTCGCACACCTTGGCCGAGCTGCTGTCGTCCGCGAAGTAGAGCTGGGTCCCCGCGGCATCCATGACGATGATGCGGAACCGGTCGTCGCGGCCAGGCTCCCCGTAGTCGCACACCTCGACGTGGTAGCGGAGCCCGGTGGTCCCGTTCATCTCCGCGTCCCCCTGGAACATCCGGCACAGGCTCTGCGGATCGCCGAGCCTCCAGTACGCGTCGACGTTGAGCCCCTTGATGTGCGTGCCGTCGTTGTGGTCGACGAAGTTCACGTGCCCCTTCAGCTCGCCGCCGGTCGTGCGGTACCCGGCGTTGAACCCGAAATTGACGCGCTGGGGCGGTCCTCCTTCGAAGCGCGGCTCGAACCACCCGCCGCCGGTGACGAAGTCGAAGCACTCCGGCTGCTCGTGGACGAACAGGGCCTTCGGCCTCGAGCCGGCGTCACGGGGGCGGTACACCGCCGGGGCGAAGCCTCCCTTCCGGGGCGCCGTCATCCGCAGCGCCGCCGGCGAGGTCGGGGCGTTCCGGTCCAGGACGCTGTGGGCGCCCGCGAGGATGATCTGCCCCCCCGTGGCCAGCACCAGGTGGAGGGCGTTCACGGTCAGCTCGCTGACACCGGCCCGGGACGAGGAGATCTGCTCGTTGATGATGAGCGAGCCCACCCCCAGGGCGTCGATCCTCTGGTTCGGCTTTCCCGTGACAGCGATACTCTGGCCGCCGAACCGGAGGCCGTCGATCTCGCTGACGCCGTTGAATCGCGAGGAGCCGTTGACGTCCAGCACGTCCGCCTGCGCTCGCACGAACGCCGCGGTGAGCTCGGCCGGCTGGCCCTGAAGAACGACCACGTCCGCGATGGACGTCGAGCTGGTGGCGAGACCCGGCTCGACGCTGGTGGTGGCGGTGAGGACCTTGGCGTTCAGGACGCCGGGAACGCTGGCGTCCGACTGGTCGACCCCTTCACCTCCGGTCATGGCCGACAGGGTCGTGACCTCTCCGGTGTCCGCCACGAAGGTGGCAGGGACGCCGAGGAGCGGGGCGTTCGCGAAGGCGCCGGCCGCGCGCCCTCCGGAGCCTCCCGAGCCGGCCGAGGTCGTCGCCAGGAGGCCGGCGGTCAGGAGAATGAGACTCGTGTACGACAGGGCTCGTGAAAAATTCCATCGAATGCGTCGGGGCATGCTGTCCTCCTCCATGAAAGACTTCACCCGTTCAACGAACGTTCGGCTACTCCACATCGAACGCGTCCACCACGATCCACGCGGAGCTGCTCGATGCGCTCCACGTGCCCGTGACCTTGATCTGGATCGTGTGAGTCCCCGACGGCAGGCCGCTGAACGTGTACATGACGACCTGGGCCTGCTCCACCGGGCCATAGGTGTCGACCGTCGCCCTCAGGGTCCCGTCGAGGTACACCTCCGCGATTCCGGCCCAGGGCCCCTTGAAGCCGATCCACTTCACTCCGGTCGAATTGAAGGTCAGGCTCGAGGTGGAGTTCACGTCCGCCCCCTCGACCACCGTGCCGCCGCTCAGGTCGCCGCGGGCCTGCGTGAGCCAGGTCCCCGTGTAGGCCACGGACGGATCGTTCTCTTCCACGCGGTGCGGACCGGTGCCGCCACCGCCGCCGGACGACCCCTCGACGTCGAAGGCGTCCACCACGACGTTGGCTCCGCCGGACGCGGCGTTCTGCGTGCCGGTCGCCTCGATCGCTAGGGTGTGGCTTCCGGCCGCCAGGCCGCTCCTGGTGAACATCGCCCGTGACGCGGCGGGGCGCGTGGCGGTGTAGGTGTCCACCGTGCCGACCAGCGCCCCGTCCAGGAAGACGTTCGAGAAGCCGCAGATCTCGCACGGCAGCCCGATCCAGCTGATGCCGGTCCCGTTGAAGGTGAACGTCGCCCTGGCCCCCGAGGCTCCGGAGTAGACGGCCTGGCCGCCGCTCAGGGTCGCCCCCACGCCGGCGCTGGTGGTCACTGTCCAAGCGCCGCTCGGCGTCAGTGTCGCGGCGCTCTCCTCGAACCGCGTCGTAGAGGGGGGCGTGCCGTTCGACACGGTGACTGTCACCGTGGCGGACGTCGTCTGGTTGCCGGCGGCATCACGCGCCCTGGCGGTCAGGGAGTGCGAGCCGTTGGCGACCGTCGTCGTGTTCCAGGCGAACGAGTAAGGAGACGTGGTGTCCTCGCTGCCGGCGGCCGAGCCGTCCACGAAGAACTGGACGCCGGCGACGCCGACGTTGTCGGATGCGGAAGCGCTGACGGTCGTGGTCCCGGAGACGGTCGCCCCTGAAGCGGGGCTGGTGATGCTGACCGTCGGCGGGGTCGTGTCGGCAGGCGGAGCGTTCGACACGGTGACGGTGACCGCGGCGGACGTCGTCTGGTTGCCGGCGGAGTCGCGCGCCCTGGCGGTCAGGGAGTGCGAGCCGTTGGAGACGGCCGTCGTGTTCCAGGCCACCGAGTAGGGAGACGTGGTGTCCTCGCTACCGACCACGGAGCCGTCCACGAAGAACTGGACACCGGAGACGCCGACGTCGTCGGAGGCGGAGGCGCTGACGGTGGTCGTCCCCGAGACGGTCGCCCCGGAAGCAGGTGACGTGATGCTGACCGTCGGCGGGGTCGTGTCGGGAGGCGGAGCGTTCGACACGGTGACCGTCACGGCGGTGGAAGTCTTCTGGTTCCCGGCGGCGTCGCGTGCCCGTGCGGTCAGGGAGTGCGAGCCGTTGGAGACGGCCGTCGTGTTCCAAGCGACCGAGTAGGGAGACGTGGTGTCCTCGCTGCCGACGGCCGAGCCGTCCACGAAGAACTGGACGCCGGCGACGCCGACGTTGTCGGAGGCGGAGGCGCTGACGGTCGTGGTCCCGGAAACGGTCGCGCCGGAAGCAGGTGACGTGATGCTGACCGTCGGCGGGGTCGTGTCGGGAGGCGGAGCGTTCGACACGGTGACCGTCACGGCGGTGGAAGTCTTCTGGTTCCCGGCGGC
>DATNEZ010000269.1:0-5889 GCA_035606645.1 Binatia bacterium | reverse complement strand
CGAAGGGGGCGAGCACCGCCACGAGGCACGGCAGGGCCACGAGCACCAGCCAGGGCAGATGGCTGCCCCCCGGCTTCACGGCCATGCGCCAGAGCCCGAGCGGCGCCAGGAGCAGCAGCGCGGCGTTGTCGCGCGCCAGCGCCCCGAGGAGCGGCCCGAGAAAAAGAGGCAGGTTGGTCGCAATCACGGAAGGCACGGCCCCGGCCTGTCCATCGAGAAGCGCCGGGAGCACGCCGTGCCGCCCGACCTTGGCCGCGAAGGAAGCATGCACCCAGGCGCCCGTCAGGAGCCGGTTGATCGCGAAAGGAGCGACACCGGCCAGGAGGGCCCCGAGCGCCAGCCGGAAGGTTCTCGCAAGCCGCCATGGCCGCTCCCTCCAGAGGAGATCGGCCAGGAGGAGGCCCGGCAGGATGACCAGCTCGGGCCGCGACAGGGCGGCGGCCGCGGCGGAAAGAAACGCCGTCCAGGGACGCGCCGAGAGCGCGGCCAGGATCGTCAAGGCCAGAAGGCCCGCGGCGAGGACCGTCTCCATTCCCGACACGCTCGACCACGGCATCGGGTGCGTCCCGACGATCAGGAGCGCCGAGAGCCGGGCGGCCGGTTCATCCCCCGTGGCGCGGCGCACCAGCAGGTACGCCAGGAGCGACAGCGCACCCGCCAGGATCGCGGCGACAAGAAAAGAAGCCCACGGGAACGGGACGCCCGCGGCCGCGGGCAGGGAGATCAGGAGCGTCCAGAGCGGGGCGCTGGACACGGCGGCGGGCTCCCCCGGGTTGAAGGCCAGTCCCGCGCCTTCCGACAGGTTGCGCGCCAGCCGGGCATGGATCCAGGCGTCGTCCAGGGGGAAGCCGGCCGTTCCGGCGGCCCGCTGCGCGGCCAGGACGTGCAGGCCGGCGAGGACGAGAGCCAGCAGGAGACCCGGGACCGCGCGCCTCACATCATCGACTCCAGGATGCGGATGCGCGCCTCGATCGGCGGGTGGGTGCTGAGGAGCGCGCTCGAATCGATCCCGTAGGACTTCAGAGGATTGACGATGAAGAGGTGCTGCGTGGCCCGGTTGGCCCCCTCGAGGCCCGCCGGATCGGCCGCGATCCTGCGCAGGGCCGCCGCCAGGCCGCCGGGGTTCCTGGTCAGCTCCACGGCCGAGGCGTCCGCCAGGAGCTCGCGCCGCCGGGAGATCGCCATCTGGATCAGCCGCGACGCGAGCGGCGCGAAGATCGCGAGGACGAGCGCCAGGAGGACGAGCACGGCGCCGCCGCTCCCCGAGGACCGGCGGCCCCCGCGGAACCGCCAGGAGCGCCAGCCCCAGTCGCACAAAAGGGCGACCGTCCCGACCAGGATCCCGACGATGGTGGCGAACCGCATGTCCAGGTTGCGCACGTGGCTCATCTCGTGCGCCAGGACCCCCTGCAGCTCCTCGCGGCTCATCTTCTGCAGCAGCCCGCGGGTCACCGCCACGGAGGCGCGGGCCGGATCGCGCCCCGTGGCGAAGGCGTTGGGGGCGGCCGACTCGATGACGTAGAGGCGCGGCTTCGGGAGCCCCGAGGCCAGGCACAGCTCCTCGACGATGTTGTGCAGGACCGGCTCCCGATCCGGCGCCGCCTCCACGGCGCCGCTGGCGGACAGGACCATCTTGTCCCCGGCGAAATACGCCAGGAGCGCGCCCAGCGTCCCGAACGCCAGGCCGAACAGGAGGCCCACGGGGCCGAGCCCCGAGGCTTCGCCGGTCGCCCAGGCGACGAAGACGACCAGGACGACGAAAGCGGCCATCAGGATCCAGGACTGCCTGGAGTTCGACGCCTGCTCGCCGTAGAAGTCCCGCCGCGGCGCGGGGGGCGGCGCCGCGGGAGCGCCGGCCGCCTGCCCGCGGAGCGGCGACCGGCACAGGTCGCAGGCCGCGTACGAGGCGGGGTTCTGGTAGCCACACGTCGGGCAGGCGACCCGCGGCATGTCCGGCCCTACCTCAGGTCGACCTTGACCGGCTCCTGCTCGGCGGCGGGGATCTCGAAGTACGCTTCGTCCTTGAAGCCGAAGGACGAGGCGATGAGGTTCGAGGGGAACACCTGGATGCGCGTGTTGTAGCGCATCACCATGTCGTTGTAGAACTGCCGCGCGAAGGCGATGCGGTTCTCGGTCGAGGTCAGCTCTTCCTGGAGCCGCGACACGTTCTCGTTGGCCTTGAGCTGCGGGTAGGCCTCGACCACGGCGAACAGCGAGCGCAGCGCGCCGGTGAGGGCCCCTTCCGCCGCAGCGGTCCCCTGCACGCCCGTCGCGGTGAGCGCCTGGTTGCGCGCCCGGATGACCTTCTCGAGCGTCTCCTGCTCGTATCCCATGTAGTCCTTCACGACCTCGACCAGGTTCGGGATCAGATCGTGCCGCCGCTTCAGTTGCACGCCGATCTGCTGCCAGGCGTTCTTCACCTGGTTGCGCAGCGTGACCAGGCCGTTGTAGATGCCCACCAACGCCAGGGCGAACCCACCCAGGAGCACGAGCAGGACCACGAAGGCCGCCATGTCATCCCTCCGATGGGGTCGGCGCCGGTTCCACGCGGTTCGTCAGGCGGCCGATCCCTTCTATTGATACGGTGACTTCGTCCCCGGGTTCCAGCGGACCGACCCCCTCCGGGGTCCCGGTGGCGATCAGGTCCCCCGGGAGGAGCGTCATGATATGCGAGACGAAGCTGACGAGGACCTCGATGCCGAAGATCATGCTCGACGCCGGCGCCGACTGGCGCCGCCCGCCGTTCACGAACGTCTCGACCCGGAGCGTCTCGGGCCGCAGGCCGACCGCGATGGCCGGACCGAAAGGACAGAACGAATCGAACCCCTTGGCGCGCGTGAACTGACCGTCCTTCTTCTGCAGATCGCGGGCGGTGACGTCGTTGACGCAGGCGTACCCCAGGATGAAGTCCCTCGCCCGCGACTCCGGGACGTCCCGGGCGGTCCGGCCGATGACCACGCCGATCTCTCCCTCGAAATCGACGCGCCGGCTGTCCCGGGGCAGTCGGATCACCCCTCCGGGAGGAAGGAGCGCGGACGGCGGCTTCATGAAGAGGAGCGGCACCTCGGGCACCGCGTGCCCGAGCTCGGCGGCGTGATCGCGGTAGTTGCGCCCGATCCCCACGATCTTGGACGGCCGGCAGGGTGGCAGCCGTTCCCAGCCGTCCACCGGCACTGCCCGCCCCCGGGCCCCGGACAGCGCGGCGAGAGGGTCGCCCGCGAAGGGATCCGCGGAGAGCGGCAGGGCGCGATCGTCCCCCTCGAGGAGGGCGTAGAACGAATGATCCTTGTCCCGGAAGCGAGCCAGCCGGAGAGGATTCGCCACGCGGGCCCCTACTTGGCCCGCTCCAGGTACTTGCCTTCGGTGGTGTCGATGCGCACCACCTCCCCCACATCGATGAACTGGGGGACCATGACCTGGAGACCGGTTTCGAGCACGGCCGGCTTGCCGCTGTTGCTGGCGGTGGCCCCCTTCATGCCGGGGGCGGTCTCGACCACGCGCAGGTCGACGGTCACCGGAAGCTCGACGCCCACCGGCCGGTGCTCGTAGAACTCCACCATCACCTTGGTGTTGGGAACCAGGTAGTGGACGGCGTCCCCGAGGTCGTCGCGATGGATCGCGACCTGCTCGTAGGACTCGGTGTTCATGAAGTGAAAATCGTCCCCCGCGGCATACAGGAACTCCATCTCATGCTCCTGGAGGTCGGGCTTCTCCACCCGATCCTCGGAGCGGAACCTGTACTCGAAGCTGTTGCCGCTCTTGAGATTCCGGAGCTTCGCCTGCACGATGCCTCGCTTGTTCCCCGGCGTGGTGTGCTGCACGCTGAGGACGCGGCAGAGGTTTCCCTCGTGCAGGACCGCCATGCCGCTGCGCAACTGTGTCGCCTGAATCATGCCCGTTCGAGTCCCTTGTGCGGGGTCCTGGCAGGCCCTCAGGCCGGCCGGAAGGCGCATTATAGCGGCGGCGCCGCCAACCCGCAAGCCGCAACGCGCGCGCTCTTCGAGCGCCGCGGCCTCGTTGACAGTGCGTCTGCGGGCGGCATACCCTCTGCGCGTGATGGCGCGCCTCCCCAAAACACCCTTCGATCCGCCCGTCGGCCTGGAGATGGACGCTCCGACCGCCGCCTCCCTCCTCGTCGACTTCATCAGGCGGGAGACGGGAAAGGCCGGATTCAGGCGGGCGGTGCTCGGCCTCTCGGGCGGGGTGGATTCGGCCGTCGCGGCGGCGCTCGCGTGCCGGGCCCTCGGTCCGGCGAACGTCCTGTGCGCCCTGATGCCGTACCGGTCCTCGAGCCCCGGAAGCCTGCGGGACGGACGCCGGGTCGTCCGCCTCCTCGGCGCCCGGAGCGTGCGCGTCGACATCACTCCGATGATCGATGCCTACTTCCGCGGGCGCGCGGGCGTCTCGCGCCTCCGTCGCGGCAACAAGATGGCCCGCGAGCGCATGGCGATCCTCTACGACCTGTCGGCGCGCGAGCGGGCGATGGTCCTCGGCACGAGCAACAAGACCGAGCTGCTCCTGGGCTACGGAACGGTCTTCGGCGACATGGCCTCGGGCATCAACCCCCTGGGCGACCTCTACAAGACCCAGGTCCGGGAGCTCGCCCTGCACCTCGGGATCCCCGAGGACATCGTCCGGAAGGCCCCGAGCGCGGACCTGTGGGCCGGGCAGACCGACGAGGCCGAGATCGGCTTCACCTACGAGCGGGTCGACCGTCTCCTCGTGCTGCTGGTCGACCGCCGCGAGCGTCCGGAGCAGGCGCTCGAGGCCGGCTTTCCCAGGCGCATGATCGGGAGGATCCTGCGCGCCATCGCCTCCTCGCAGTTCAAGAGGCGGATGCCCCTCATCGCCAAGGTGTCGGCGCGCACCGTCGGAGTCGATTTCCTCTATCCCCGCGACTGGGGAAACTAGGGTTGCCGGGATGGCCGACGCGATCAGAAGCAGCGAGCCCCGCGGCACCCTGTACGTCGTCGGGACACCCATCGGCAACCTCGACGACCTGACCCCGCGCGCGCTCGCCGCCCTCGCCGAATGCGACCTGGTCGCCTGCGAGGACACCCGGAGGACCCGCGTGATCCTGACCCGGCACGGCCTGGTGAAGCGCACGGTCAGCTGCCACAAGTTCAACGAGTCCCGCCGTCTGCCCCAGCTGCTCGACGCGCTGGGCCGGGGGTCGCGCATCGCCCTGGTGACCGACGGCGGGACGCCCGGCCTCTCCGATCCCGGCGCCCTCCTGGTGCGGGCCGCGCGCCGGGAGGGGCACCGCGTGGTCCCGGTGCCCGGCCCCTCCGCCCTCACGGCGCTCCTCTCGGTGGGAGGATTCGATCCGGGCCCCTTCACGTTCATCGGATTCCTGCCCGCGCGCCGGGGGGAGCGCCGCCGCGCCCTCCAGGCGCTCCGCACCGAGCCGCGCCCGCTGGTCTTCTTCGAGTCCCCGAGGCGCCTGGTCGCCGCGCTCGCCGACGCGATCGAGGCCCTCGGAAACCGCGAGGCGGTCCTCGGCCGGGAGATGACGAAGATCCACGAGGAGTTCGTGGCCGGGACGCTCGAATCGATAAGGTCCCGCTTCGCGGAGCGTCCCCTCAAGGGGGAGATCGCCATCCTGGTGGCCGGCGCCCTTCCCGGTTCCGCGGCGGCCGGGGCTCCTCCGGTCGGCGCCCCTCCCGGCGAATCGATCGCCGACCGCGTCCGACGTCACACCGCGGGCGGCATCGACCGCAAGGAAGCGATGCGGCGGGTGGCGCGCGAGAGCGGCCTGTCGCGACGCGACGTCTACCGCGAGATGCTGCGCGGCCGGGGGGAGGAGGAATGAGCGCGAAGGAGAAGGACCCCGCGTCGCGCGTCCTCGCCTCGAACCGCCAGGCCTTCCATGGCTATTTCATCGGCGAT
>DATNEZ010000526.1:0-4112 GCA_035606645.1 Binatia bacterium | reverse complement strand
ATGCTCCTCTCCCTGATCTTTGTCGCGCTCGGGTTCGTGCTCCTGATCGCCTGCGCCAATGTCGCGAACCTGCTCCTGGCGCGCGCCACCGCCCGGCGGAAAGAGATCGCGCTGCGCATGGCCCTGGGGGCGGGGCGGCCTCGACTCGTCCGGCAGCTCCTGACCGAGAGCCTGATGCTGGCCGCGCTCGGAGGGGGCGCCGGGCTCCTGCTCTCCTACTGGGGGCTCGACCTCCTCGTGGCGGCGTGCCGCGACTTCCTGCCACGGGCCGACGAGATCTCGATCGACGGCACGGCGCTCCTGTGCACCGTCCTGCTCACGCTGGCGACCGGCATCCTGTTCGGCCTGGCGCCGGCGGCGCAGGTCGACAGTGCGGGGCTCGATCGGAACCTGCGGGAAGGGGGACGATCGGCGGGATCGGGCGGCGCCCGACAGGGGCTGCGCGGGGCGATCGTGGTGGGCGAGATCGCCCTGTCCCTCGTCCTCCTGGTCGGCGCCGGTCTCCTGGGCAGGAGCTTCGCCCGCCTGCTGACGGCCGACAAGGGGTTCGATCCCGAGAACGTCCTGTCGTTCTCTCTCTACCTGCCGTTCGCATCCTATCCCCAGCCCGAGCAGCAGACGCGCTACTTCGGGCAGGCGATCGAGAGCGTCGCCGCCCTCCCGGGCGTGGCCGGGGCGGCCGCGATCAGCGAGCTGCCCCTCGGCGGCGACGGGACCAACGGAGGCATCGCGATCGAGGGGCGCACCGACCCGCCGGGATCGGAGCCTCTGGCGGAGAAACGGATCGTCACGCCGGACTACTTCAGGGTCATGAAGACCACCCTGCTCGCCGGACGGCCGTTCGCCGAGAGCGACCGCGCGTCCTCCCCCGCCGTCGCCATCATCAACCAGGCGCTCGCGCGGCGCTTCTTTCCGGGACAGGATCCCCTCGGCCGCCGGATCGACTTCCGGTGGGAGACGAAGGGGTGGCAGGAGATCGTCGGCGTGGTCGCCGACGTCAAGCAGTACGGCCTGCAGGAGGACGCCCTGCCGGCCGTCTTCGTTCCCCTGTCCCAGCGCCCGAGCCCTGCCATGACGGTCGTGGTCCGCTCGACGCTCGGGCAGGCCGACCTGGTCCCGGCGATCCAGAGGCGCCTGGCGGCGATCGACCGGGACCGGCCCATGGTGCAGGTGCGCGCGATGGAGCGGGTGATCGCCGACTCGGTCGCCGACCGCCGCCTGCCGATGCTCATCCTGGGCGGGTTCGCGGCGGCCGCTCTCCTCCTGGGGGCGATCGGCATCTACGGCATCGTGGCCTATTCCGTGGCCCAGCGCACGCAGGAGTTCGGCCTCAGGATGGCGCTCGGGGCGCGCCGGGGGGACGTCGCGCGCCTGGTGCTCGGCCAGGGGCTGCGGCTGGCCCTCTCGGGGCTCCTGATCGGCCTGGTCGGATCGTTCGCCGCGGCGCGTCTCATCGCCGGGCTCCTGTTCGGGATCGGCCCGTACGACCCGATGACCCTCGGTGCGACCTCGCTCGTCCTGCTCGGGGTCGCCCTGCTCGCCTGCTACGTGCCCGCCCGTCGCGCGGCCCGGGTCGACCCGATGGTCGCGCTGCGTTGTGACTAGGGTCTCCGAGGCGCTGGCGGCAGCGGCCTGCGCGCTCCTCGTCGCCTGCGCCCATTCCGATGCGCCCGCGGGCCGCCGGACGGGGGCCGTGGACATCGGGACGACGGAGGTCAGGCGTCACGTCGAGACCCTGGCGAGCGACGCCTTCGAAGGGCGCGGGGCGGGATACCCCGGCGAGGAGAAGACCGCGGCGTACATCGAGGCGCAGTTCCAGAGGATCGGACTGCGCCCCGCCGGGGATCCGTCGCCGGAGGGACGCACCTTCCTGCAGCAGTTCCGGTTCCCGCCGCGCGGACCGGACGTCCCGGGCCAGATCCTGACGTCCCGCAACGTCGTCGGCCTCCTGGAGGGGGACGACCCGTCCCGGCGCGACGAGATCGTCGTGCTGGGGGCGCACCACGACGGGCAGGGCCTCGACGGCCAGGCGGACACCGATCGCCAGCCCGCCCAGGGCGGCCCGGCGGACGACATCATCTGGAACAGCGCCGACGACAACGCCTCGAGCGTGGCCGCCCTCATCGAGGTGGCCCGGTCCATGACGCAGGGCGGGCTCCCCCACCACCGGACGATCCTGTTCGTGACGTTCGGTGCGGAGGAGCACGCGCTCAACGGCTCGGTCCGCTTCGTGACCGATCCTCCCGTCCCGCTCGAGCGGCTCACCGCCATGGTGAACCTCGAGAAGATCGGCCGGGCGCCCGACCAGGACCTGGCCGCCGCGGCGACCGGGACCTGCGCCTGCTGGGACGGAATCCTGGCGGCGGCCAATGCCGCAACCGGCTTCAACGTGGCCTCCGCCATCGCGGAGGTCGTGCCGGACACGGACCACTACCCCTTCGCCGCCGTCGGCATCCCCGCGATCGTGCTCGGGACGATCCACCAGGAGGACACGCACCGCCCCTCGGACTCGTCCGACAAGATCGACTACGAGCGGCTGGCCGCGCGCGCCCGGTTCGCCCGGGCCGTCCTGCTCGACCTCGCGAACCGCGCGGAGGCCCCGCGCTTCGCGTCCGGGAAGCAGCACGACCTGGGGATGGTCCCGGTCGTCGCGTCGGAGTCGGAGCTCCGGGTCCTGAATCTTCCCGCGGGCTCGCGGGCGCTCAAGATCTCGGCAGTGATCCCGGGCCTGCGGGCCGACCGCGCCGGGCTGAGGCCCGGGGACGTGGTCATCGGGATCGACGGCCGGTCGGTGCCCGGGGACGCGGACGGAGAGGCGCTGCAGGAGGCGGCCGACGCCTCGGCCGCGGGCGTCCGCATCTCGGTCGCCAGGCAGGGCCGGCAGGACGTGATCGCGCTCCCCCGCGGAGGGGCCTAGCGGCCTGTCCCGCGCCAGCCCTGGGGTAGAATGACGCCGCCGCAGTGACGATGACCATGACGACCCGTTCAGCGAGCGCCCGGATCCTGGTCGCCGACGACCAGCAGGACGTGCGGGAGGCGTTGCGGCTCCTGCTCAAGGGGGAGGGGTACGCCCTCGACGTGGCTTCGTCCCCTGCGACGGTCCTGGAGCAGTCGCGCACCAGGGACTACGACGTCCTCCTGATCGATCTCAACTACACGCGCGACACGACCTCCGGGCGCGAAGGGCTCGACCTCCTGGGGCGCCTGCAGGCCCTCGACCCGACCCTCCCGGTCGTCGTCATGACCGCCTGGGGCAGCGTCGAGGTTGCGGTCGAGGCGATGCGTCGCGGGGCGCGCGACTTCGTCCAGAAGCCCTGGGACAACCAGCGCCTGCTGTCGATCCTGCGCACGCAGGTCGAGCTCGGCCGCGCGCTCAGGCGGGGCCGGCGGCTGGAGGCGGAGAACCTGGTCCTGCGCGGCGACGGCGGGCCGCGGCTCATCGCCGAGTCGCCCACCATGCGGCCGGTCCTGCAGATGATCGAGCGCGTCGGCCCGTCCGACGCCAACGTCCTGATCACCGGCGAGAACGGCACCGGCAAGGGGGTCGTGGCGCAGGCCCTGCACGCCGTCTCCCGCCGCGCGACGGCTCCCCTCGTGACGGTCAACGCCGGCGGTTTTTCGGAAGGGGTGTTCGAGAGCGAGCTGTTCGGGCACGTGCGCGGGGCGTTCACGGACGCCAAGGCCGACCGCGTCGGGCGCTTCGAGATGGCCGACGGCGGGACGCTCTTCCTGGACGAGATCGCCAACCTGCCGTCGGGGCTCCAGGCAAAGCTCCTGCGCGTCCTCGAGACAGGCGAGTTCGAGCCGGTCGGCTCGTCGCGCACCCGCAAGGCCGACGTCCGCATCCTGTCCGCCACGAACGCCGACATCGGCGCCGAAGTCACCCAGTCCCGCTTCCGCCAGGACCTCCTGTTCCGTCTCAACACCATCGAGATCCACGTGCCGCCCCTGCGCGACCGGCGCGAGGACCTGCCGCTCCTGGCCGACCATTTCCTGAAGCAGCACGCGGCGCGCTACCGCAAGACGATCACCGGCTTCGACGAGACCGCCCTCCGGGCGCTCCTCGAGCACCGCTGGCCCGGCAACGTCCGCGAGCTGGACCACGCCGTCGA
>DATNEZ010000251.1:0-4308 GCA_035606645.1 Binatia bacterium | reverse complement strand
GACAGACGGAGGCCCACGGGGACCTCGAGATCAGCAACCTCGGCCTGTGGGGAGTCGCGGTCGGGACCCTGCGAAGCGACGTGGTCGTCGACGAGGGGGTGCACCTGCGCGGCATCCGCGCCCAGCTTCTCGGCGGCGAGGCGACCGGGACGGCCGATCTCACGCTCGCGGGACCCTTCGCGGCGGAGACCGAGATGCGCGTCGACGGCGTGGACGTCGCCCAGGTCCTGGAGCACGCCGCCTGGACCGGGCCGCCTCTCACCGGCACCATCCACTACAACGGGCGCCACCATATCGGCGCCGGCGGAATCGCGAGCCTGCGCGGGACGGGCGTCCTGGATGCCGTGGGTCACTACCGCTCGGGCCGCGGCGCCGATCTGCCCCTGGAGGTCACGGCCGGACTGGTCATAGAGGGGAGCTCCCTCAGCCTGACGAACGGATCGCTGCGGGCCGGCTCGACCCGCGCCGGATTCTCGGGGACGGTGGCGCCGGGAGAGGGAATCCGGCTGAAGCTCAAGGGGGGAACGGGCGACCTGACCGAAATCATGCCTCTGTTCGCCCCCCCGGTGAGGAAGCCGCCGCGACCGGCCGAGCGGCCGCCGGGCGGGAAAGCCTCGAGCGCCCGCCCCGCGGCCCGTCCCGCAGCCTTCCCCGTCCCCCGCCCCGCCCCCCGATTCAGGACAGACGCACTCCCCGCGGTTCTCCCGGCGACGTGGCCGCCGCGCGCCCCGAGGCCGGCCAGGCTGGCCGCCGCGGCGCCCGCCGCCGCCCCTCGCGCGGAGCCGGAGGACGACGGCGCGCTCGTGCGCATCACGCGCCTGCTCGGCGGCCGCTGGGAGTGGGACGGCGAGCTCGGGTATGGAAAGGGGGGCGTCGAATTCGACGGGACGCTGCGCGGCTTCGACCTGACGTACCGGGGCGCGCCGATCGGGGCGCTTCAGGCGCGCATCAAGTACCACGAGGACGCGCTGGTCTTCGAGGAGGGGGAGCTCCGTCTCGACGAGGCGTCCTCGGTGAGCCTGCGCGGCCGCATCGATTTCCGCGGGGCGGGGTCGGTCGCGGTCGAAGCCTCCGCCGCGAACTTTCCTCTGGAGCCGGCGCTGGCGGCGATGGGCATCAAGGCCCCGGCGCGCGGGCGCCTGACCGGTCCGGTGGTCATCACCGGCCGGCCGGACGCCCTGGCCGGCCGCGCCACGATCGAAGCGGCGCCGTTCGCGGTGGGCGGGGTGGAGTTCGATCGCCTGCAGGGGGAGCTGATCTTCACGCCCGAGCTTCTCGAGCTGCGCGGCGTGACCCTGTCCCTGGGGCAGGGCACGATTGCCGTCGCCGGCAGGATCCCTTATCTCCCGGGCGACTGGCTGCCGGCGGAGGGGGAGGCGCCGGCGGGATGGACGCTCGAGGGGCATGACCTCGACCTGTCGCGCGGCACGCACGCGGCGGCCGCCCTGGGGCTTCGGGGCACGGCGTCCCTCGAAGGTCGGATCGAGGGGGCGCTGGCCGCTCCGGGGGGATCGATCTCCATCCAGGCCACGGACGTCCAGGCGCACGGCGCCCTGGTCGGAGAGGTGCGCGCGCGGATCGGGCTCGAGGGCCGCGCCGCCCGGATCGATCTGCAGGCGCCCGCCCGGGGCCTCTCGATCACCGGACGGATCGGGCTGGGCGACGGCGAGCCGTCCGACCTGCGCGCGGTCCTGGCCGGGCTGGAGCTCCGCGGGCAGGAGATCGTCCCGAACGCTCCGGAGGACGCCCGGGTCGTGCTGTCGGGCGAGGCGCAGGCGAGCGGTCCGCTGGATTCGCCCGACCGCCTCGAGGCGCGCGCGGTCTTCGATCGGGTCGAGGTCTCCCTGGCGGGGATGCGGCTCGACGCGCGCGCGCCCATGGAGGTGACCCTGCACGACGGCAAGCTGGCCCTGGCGCCGGTCGCCTTCGCGGGCGAGGGGACCGGGATCGAGCTCAGGGGAATGGTCGATCCCGGGGCAGGCCTGATCGACCTGGCCGCCTCGGGCGGCGCCGACCTGAGGCTCCTGCGCCTGTTCCTCAAGGGGCTCCAGGCGAACGGCACGGGGCAGTTCGCCATGAAGGTGGGCGGCCCCCTGGCGGCTCCGGTCTTCGAGGGGAGTCTCAAGGCCGAGGCGGACGCGATACGCCACCCGGACCTGCCGTTCCCGATCAGCCGGCTGCGGGCCGCGGCCGCCTTCGAGGGGAACCGGCTGAAGATCGAGACGCTGGAGTTCCTGGCGGGAGGAGGCCTGGTGCAGGGGACGGGCGAGGTCCTGCTGGGGGACCTGAAGCGGACGGAATCGCCGTTCGCCATCCGCCGTGCGGCGATCCGGTTCCAGGGCTCGAACGTGCATGCCGAGTATCCCGACGGCCTGCGATCGACCTCCGACCTGGACGTCACGCTCAGCCGCGAGGGGGGAGAGACCCTGCTCGCGGGGACGATCGATCTCATCCGCAGCGTCTACGGCAAGGACTTCCGGCTGGACAAGGGGAAGGGACCGGCGCGTGCGGCGGACGTGCTCACGCCCGGGCCCGGGGGACCGCTCGCCGGCGTCCGACTCGATCTCCTCATCCGCGCGCCGCAGGACGCCTGGCTGCGCAACGACTTCGGCGCCATCGAGGGACAGGGGGAGCTGCGCGTGCGCGGCACGGCGGAGCGCCCGTCTCTGTCCGGCCGCATCACGGCCGTCGAAGGGGGGACGATAAGGTTCCGAGGCGTCTCCTACCGCGTCCTGGCCGGCAGCATGGACTTCACCGATCCCGAGGTGATCGACCCCGTGTACGACCTGCAGGCGGAGACGCACGTCTCCGAGTACCAGGTGACGCTGCACGCCGAGGGGACGATGGGGGATTTCCGCTACGACCTGTCGAGCAACCCGCCGCTGCCCGAGCAGGACATCGTGTCGCTCCTGCTCACCGGGCGCACGCTCGGGTCGTTCGGCCAGGAGGGGGGCGGCCTCGCCGAGGAGACGATCTCCACCTACCTGACCGGGCGGCTGACCGGCGAGCTGACCGACAGGGTGCCGGGGATGGGCGGGATCGACCTGTTCAGCATCGATCCGCTGCAGGCCAACGCGCAGGGGGATCCGACGACGCGCATCACGGTCGGCAAGCAGGTCACCCCGGACCTGTTCGTGGCCTACTCGAGCGACATGAGCTCGACCGAGGGAGCGATCTACCAGCTCGACTACGCCCTGAGCCGCGATTTTCATTTCGCCAGCCTGCGCGACCGCGACGGCTCGATCGGCGGCGATTTCAAGTACATCCTCAGGGGGAAGCCGCCCGCGGTGCCGGGGATCGTCGAGCCGGCCGCCCGGCCCCCCCTGCTCGGGACGATCCGGATCGAAGGAGACTTGAAGACGAGGGAGTCGAGAGTGCGCCGCATCCTGCGGGTCCGGGAGGGGAGGCCGCGCGATCGCTCGGCGATCAACCAGGGGATCGATCGGCTCCTGAAGCGGTACCGCGATCGAGGCTACCTGATGGCCGACGCCGACTACGACGAGTCGCCGGCCGCGGACGGCCGGGTGGACATGACGTTCCACGTCAAGCCGGGCCCGCGCGTCGCGATCGACTTCGAAGGGATCCGGGGACGGGCCGCGCTGCGCCAGGAGATCGAGCCGTTCTGGCGCAAGGGGCTGTTCATGGAGGACATCGTCGAGCAGGCGGCGGACCGACTCCAGGAGGTGCTCAAGGACCGGGGCTACCAGAAGGCCGCGATCGCCTCGGCCGTCGAGCAGCAGGATCCTGAGGTGGTGCGCGTCCGGTTCACCGTGACCCGCGGCCCGCGCACCCGGGCCTCCGTGGTGCGGATCGCGGGCGCGTCGCGCCTGGCGGAGAAGGAGGTCCGCCAGGTCGTCCGGACCGCCCCGGACGGCCCGTTCTCCCGCGGCCTGGTCCGGGACGGGATCCTGGCGCAGGATGCCACCGCGATCCTGACGCTCTACCATGAGCGCGGCTTCCCGATCGCCCATGTGCCGTCGCCCGAAGTCGTCCTGGACGAGGGCGGGCGCACCGCGGAGATCACGTTCCACGTCGAGGAGGGGCCCCAGGTGATCCTCGGCCCCCCGCGTTTCGAGGGGAACGGCTCCTTCTATCCCGTCCTGCTCGAAAGGGCGGCGGCCCTCAAGCCGGGGGCGCCCTACACCTCCGAGTCGATCAACGCCGCGCTCGTCGGCCTGCGCCGCCTGTACGACGAGCACGGATACCCGGACGTCCGCGTCAGCTGCCGCGCCCTGGCGGCCGAAGTCTCCGACTACCCGGTGGTCGAGCAGCCGGTCTTCGAGATCGAGGAGGGGCGCCACCAGAGGA
>DATNEZ010000244.1:0-2237 GCA_035606645.1 Binatia bacterium | reverse complement strand
TGGGCGTCGAACGTGTTGGGGGTCTTCCGGATCTTGTCGAGCGCGAACGGGATGCCTTCCTGGGCGCCGACCGCCGTCATGCGGCGGTCCATCTCCTCGACGACCTGGGGGCTGCCGAACTTCTTCTCGCGGTACTCTTTCCGGTCCATCCCTTCGCGGGGCATGGCCGGGTTGAGCTCGAAGGGTTTCCACTGGACGTGGACGGTGTGGTAGCCCTTGACCGTCTGGATGGCCTTCTCGAGTCGGCGCCTGCCGACGTAACACCAGGGTCAGATGGCGTCCGAGACGATCTCGACGTCGATATTCACACCCTTTGAACGCTGCCAGGGAACAAAACAGACCGTCTATTTTGTTCCCTGGAACAAAATAGACGGTCTGTTTTGTTCCCGATGGGTTGTGTTCCTGGGGGCTAGAGGAGTTCGCGGATCGGCTCATTGCCGTCGACCACCGGGATCGGGCGGCCCCCGCGGTCCAGGAACTGGAGCGACGGGTCGATGCCGAGGGCGTGGTAGACGGTGGCATGGAGCTGCTCGACGGTGACGGGGCGCTCGACGATCGATTCGGCCTTGGAATCGGTCTTGCCGACGATGCGGCCGCCTTTGATGCCGCCGCCGCCCATGATGAGGGAGAAGGCGGCGTTCCAGTGGTCGCGGCCGGCCGGCAGGTTGCCGAAGCCGGTATTCATCCGGGGCGTCCGTCCGAACTCGCCCATGACGATGACCAGGGTCTTCTCGATCAGGCCGGTCGCCTCGAGGTCCTGGAAGAGGGACGAGACGGCTTTGTCGACGGCCGGGAGGTAGGTCTCCATCTTCGCCTTCAGGTCGCCATGCTGGTCCCAGCCGCCCATGTTGACGGTGACGAACGAGACGCCGGCCTCGACCAGGCGGCGGGCGAGCAGGGTGCTCTGGCCCCAGGTGTGGCGGCCGTAGCGGTTGCGGGTCGCCTCGCTCTCGCCGGCGACGTCGAACGCGCGGGTGACGTTCTGGCTGGTGACGAGGTCGAACGCCTGCTTCTCGAACTTGTCCATGGCGTCGAACGAGCCGGAGTCGTCGGAGTCGCGGCGGAGCGTGTCGAGGCTGCGGCGCAGGCCGCGGCGGTCGTCGAGCCGGGCGACCGAGATGCCGCCCGACAGGGTCAGGTTGTGGACCTTGTACGAGGCGCTGTTGGGGTCGCTGCCGACGTCGAACGGATCGTACGCGTGGCCGACGTAGTGTCCGCCGAAGTACTTCCCGCCGCCGACGTTGGGGACGACGACGTACGGGGGCAGGCCGGGGCCCCGCGCGCCGACGGTTCTTGCCACGATCGAGCCCATCGAAGGGGCGGTGGGCGCCGGACTGCCGACGGTGGGGCCGACGCGGCCCGTGAGCAGAATGTGGGGCGCGCCGATGTGGTCGGTATCCCCATGGTGGAGCGTGCGGACGATGGAGAACTTGTCGGCGAGCTTCGCCTGGCGGGGGAACATCTCGGTGATCTGCATCCCCGGCGCGTTGGTGGCGATCGGCCGCCAGAAGCCGCGATATTCCGCGGGGGCGTCGGGTTTCATGTCCCAGAGGTCGATGTGGCTGGGGCCGCCTTCGAGCCAGAGGAGGATGACGCGGGTGTCCTTGGCGGCAGGCGCGTTGCCGCGCGCCTGGAGGATGCGGGGGAGGCTGAGCGACGCCAGCCCCGAGGCGCCGAGCTGCAGGAACGTGCGCCGGCTGAGCCGGTCGCAGCACCCCTTGGAATCGCCCGCGTTGATCCGGATCATGTTCGCTCGCCCTCCACCTCTGGTTGCCCGGCGAGCGGGGTGGGCGATGCGAAAATCGAATACCGAAAATCGAAATCGAAGGAGGACCGCGGGAGGGGCAGCCCCCTCCCCGACCTCCCCCCGGGGGAGGAAGGAGGGGGACGGCTCTTCCCGATTTTCGATTTTCGGTTTTCGATTTTCGATCTTGGGGCTTCAATAAGGCTTGATGGGGAGGGGTTCAAATCCGATAATCTCCCCCCTATGCACGTTCCCTGCACGAAGTGCGGCAAGCCTGCGGACCTTCAGGAAACGAAGCCCGACCGCACGCGGCTCTTCAAGTGCCGCGATAAGAAGTGTCGCGAGCAGTTCATCCTGCCGCAGCTGCCGCCGCCCACGGGCAACTGGCGATAAGCCGGAAGCCGCCGCTGGAACAAAATAGACGGTCTGTTTTGTTCCAGGCTGCTACTGCAGCACGACGTAGAGGGCGTTGGGCGGCAGCGTCACCACGAAG
>DATNEZ010000520.1:0-7614 GCA_035606645.1 Binatia bacterium | reverse complement strand
GGTTCACCTTTCCGTTCTGCCACGACGCCGGCCAGGAGGTCGCGAAGTCGTACACGGCCGCCTGCACGCCGGACTTCTTCCTGTTCGATGCCGACCGGAACCTGGTGTACCGCGGGCAGCTGGACGACAGCCGCCCGGGAGGCGACAAGCCCGTGACCGGTCGCGATCTGCGCGCGGCGCTCGACGCCGTCCTCGCCGGACAGCCGCTCGATCCAGACCAGCGGCCGAGCATGGGATGCAACATCAAGTGGAGATCGGGCAACGAGCCGGGCTACTTCCCGGCGCCGAAGTAGCCGGTGTCCCGCCCGGGCGGGGACCCCGCGGGGCCTTTGGGCGGGAGACGGGCCCTGGTCTGCGGCAGCACGCAGGGGATCGGCAGGGCCTGCGCCTTCGAGTTCGCGCGGCTCGGCGCGCGGCTCACGCTCCTGGCGCGTGACGAAGGGCGGCTCCGCGCCGTGAGCGACGAGATCGCCCGCCTGGGCGGTCCGGCGCCCGACGTCCTGCGCGCCGACTTCTCCGAGCCGGAGACGGTGCGCGCCGTGGTGGCGGAGCACGTCGGCACGACCGGGCCGATCGAGATCCTCCTGAACAACACGGGCGGGCCGCCGGGCGGTCCGATCGCCGCCGCGGCGCCGGAGGCGTTCCGGTCGGCCTTCACCGCGCACCTGATCTGCAACCAGCTCCTGGCGCAGACCCTGATCCCCGGAATGCGCCAGAAGGGGTTCGGCCGGATCATCAACATCGTCTCGACCTCGGTGCGGCAGCCGATCGAGGGGCTGGGCGTCAGCAACACGGTCCGCGCGGCGGTGTCGGGCTGGGCGAAGACGCTGGCGGGGGAGGTCGCCCAGCACGGGATCACCGTCAACAACGTCCTGCCGGGGGCCACCGCGACCGAGAGACTCCGCTCGCTCATCCAGGCGAAGGCCAGGGCGGCGGGAGTCGCGGACGAGGAGGTGGAGCGCCGGATGAAGGCGGAGATTCCGCTGGGGCGGTTCGCCACCCCGGATGAGATCGCCGCTGCGGCCGGCTTTCTAGCCACCCCGGCCGCCTCCTACATCACCGGGATCAGCCTGCCGGTCGACGGCGGGCGGATCGCCTGCCTGTGAAGACCATCCCCAACTACATCGGCGGGGAGCTGGTCGAGCCGGCCACGGGCCGGTATCTCGACAACATCGAGCCGGCCACGGGGGCCGCGTACTCGTCGGTCGGGGATGGCGACGAGCGCGATATCGAGCAGGCGGTCCAGGCGGCCCGCCGGGCGTTCCCGGCCTGGTCGGGCCTGCCGGTCGAGGAGCGGTCGAGGCTCCTCGTCGCGATCGCCGATCGGATCGAGGCCCGCCTCGAGGAGCTGGCCCGCGCCGAGAGCGTCGATACCGGAAAGCCCCTGGCGCTGGCGCGCTCTCTCGACATTCCGCGCGCCGCCAGGAACTTCCGGTTCTTCGCCACGGCGGCGGTGCATGCCCATTCCGAATCGCACGCCACCGACCGGAAGGCGATCAACTACACGCTGCGCCGGCCGCGCGGTGTCGCCGGCGTGATCTCGCCGTGGAACCTGCCTCTGTACCTGCTGAGCTGGAAGGTGGCCCCCGCCCTGGCGACCGGGAACACCGCGGTGGCGAAGCCGTCCGAGCTCACGCCGATGACCGCCCACCTGCTGGCGGAGATCGCCCGTGAGGCGGGGCTTCCGCCGGGCGTCCTCAACATCGTCCACGGGCGCGGGGCCGGCGTCGGCGCGGCGATCGCGCGCCATCCGGAGATCACGACCGTGTCGTTCACCGGCAGCACCGCGACCGGCGCGGACATCGCGAAGAACGCCGCGCCGCTCTTCAAGAAGGTGGCGCTCGAGATGGGAGGGAAGAACCCTAACATCGTCTTCGCCGACGCGCCGCTCGAGGAGGCGGTGGCCGGCGCCCTCAGGGCGGCGTTCACCAACCAGGGGGAGATCTGCCTGAGCGGCTCGCGCGTGTTCGTCGAGCGGCAGGCCTACGAACGCTTCGTCAGGGAATTCACCGCCGGGGCGGCGCGGCTGCGGCTCGGCGATCCGCTCGATCCCGCGACCGAGCAGGGGGCCCTGGTCTCCGCGGCCCACCGCGACAAGGTCCTGGGGTACATCGACCAGGCGCGGCGGGACGGCGGGCGGATCCTGTGCGGCGGCGGCCCTCCGAAGGCCCCCGTCAGCGAGCGCTGCCGCGGAGGGTTCTTCGTCGAGCCGACGGTGGTCGTCGACCTGCCGATCGAATCGCGGGTGAACCGGGAGGAGATCTTCGGGCCGGTCGTCACGGTCACGCCGTTCAAGAGCGAGGACGAGGTGGTCGCCTGGGCGAACGGCACCGACTACGGGCTCGCCGCCTCGGTCTGGACCGAGAGCCTGCCGCGGGCCCACCGCCTGGCCGAGCGCATCGCCTCGGGCACGATCTGGATCAACTGCTGGATGCTGCGCGACCTGCGCGTCCCGTTCGGCGGCATGAAGCGAAGCGGCCTCGGGCGCGAGGGGGGGGAGGAGGCGTTGCGCTTCTTTACCGAGCCGAAGAACGTCTGCATCCAGTTCCCGCACGACGCGGCGGGGGACTGAGGCCGCGACCGGCCCAATGCTCGGACAGGCTCTCAGGAGGGCTTCACGATGAGGGGTGAGAAAGATGGCGCCATTTTCAGCGAGAGGGCGCCCGAGCCGGTCGGGCCGTACCCGCACGCCCGCCGGGCCGGCGGCCTGCTGTTCCTGTCCGGCATCGGGCCGCGGACGCGCGGATCGAAGGAGATCCCGGGCGTGACGCGGGACGCCGCCGGCAGGGTCGTGGGGCACGACATTGCCGTGCAGTGCCGCTCCGTCTTCCAGAACGTCCGCACGGTGCTCGAGGACGCCGGATCGTCGTGGGAGCGGATCGTCGACGTGACGGTCTTCCTGACCAGCATGGACGACTTCGCGGAGTACAACCGCGTCTACGCGGAGCACTTCAAGGGGGATCGGCCGTCCCGCACCACGGTCGAGGTCAGCCGCCTGCCGACCGACATCGCCATCGAGCTGAAGGTCATCGCGACGATCGATTGATTCGGGGCGCCTGCGCGGGAATTCGCCCGGCTTCTGGTTCAGACCCGGCTGCGGATCGCCCAGAGATCGGGAAAGACCGGCTGGAACAGGGATCCCTTCAGGAACTCGACGCCGGGCGATCCGCCGGTGCCGCGCTGGTTGCCGATGGTCCGCTCGACCATCTTCACGTGGCGGTAGCGCCACTCCTGCAGCCCCTCGTCGAAATCGGTCATCAGCTCGAGGAGGATGGCGGCGTCCGGCTGCGTCCGGTAGAGGCGCAGGAGCCCCTCCTGGATCTCCGGGTCCGGACCGTTCGGCTGGCGCACGTCGCGCCCCTGCAGGGCGGCCGGGGTCGCCACGCCGCGGGTCGTCAGGAACTGATAGAAGCGATCGACCAGGGACGGCTCCGACAGCCGCTTCTCGAGACGGTCGCGCGCCGCGTCGCCCGGCGGCTGGTAGCGCAGCATGTCCGGCCGTTTCGCGCCGAGCAGGAATTCGAGCTCCCGGAACTGCGCCGACTGGAATCCCGAGGCGGTCTCCAGCCGGTCGCGGAAGGCCAGGAACGACATCGGGGTCATGGTCTCGAGGATGTCGATCTGCGCCACCAGGGTCTTGAGGATCATCCGGACCCGCTTGAACGTGGCGATCGATCCGAACAGGTCCCCCGCGACGAAGTCCCTGCCGATCTTGTCGAACTCGTGCAGCAAGAGCTTGAACCAGAGCTCGTAGACCTGGTGGATGACGATGAACAGCGTCTCGTCGTGCTCCTCGGGGCTCGAGCGCGGCTCCTGCAGGTCGAGGAGCTCCTTGAGCCTCAGGTACTTCGCGTACGTCAGTTCCATCGCATCACCTCCGGGAGAGCCAGGTCAGAAACGCCGCGGCCGCGAGCAGGGCCAGGGCCGCGGCCAGCGCGATGGCACGGGCCTGGCGGCGGGCGCGGCGGCGCGCCTCGGCGTACGGAATCAGCGTGAAGGAGATCATCATGTAGAGGGGGACGAACCACCCGGGGAACAGGCGGTGCAGCCCCTTCTCGAGCGACTTCTTCAGAAGGAACAGCCGCGATCCGGTGTGGTGCTTCATCTCCTCGAAGTTGGCGATCGACAGGTCGGCGAGCGCGTCGGTGTTCTCCCGGCGCAGGTCCTCGAACGCGGCGAAGGCCGCCCCGGGGTCGCCCGCGTGGCGCCGCAGGCAGTCGTCGAGGACGACGCAGTCCTCGAAGGCGGCGTTGGCCCCCTGCCCGTGGAAGGGGACGACGGCGTGGCAGGCGTCCCCCATAAGGACCACCCGCCCGCCCTGGCGCCAGGGGTTGCAGCGGACCGTCACCATCGAGCCGGTCGGATTGGCGGCGTACTGCGCGGCGACGTCGGGCAGGAGCGGCACGGCGTCCGGGAAGGCGCGCGCGAAGAAACGCTCGACGTCCCCTGCGGACGCGAGGGCCTCGAAGCCGTTCTCCCCCCGGAACGGCAGGAACAGCGTGCAGGTGAACGATCCGTCGCGGTTGGGCAGGGCGATCATCATGAACCCGCCGCGCGGCCAGATGTGCAGCGCGTTCTGCTCCAGCAGGAAGCGGCCGCCGGGCCCCGCCGGGATCGTCAGCTCCTTGTAGCCGTGCGACAGGAACGACTGGCTGTACTCGAACCGGTCCTGCTTCATGAGCGCCCGGCGGACCGCCGAGAAGGCGCCGTCCGCCCCGAGGATGAAGTCTCCCTTCGCGGTGACCGATGGATCGTCGGGCCCCCCGGCAAGGACGACCTCCCCGCGATCGGCATCGATCCCCTCGCACTTGCGGCCGAAGGTGAAGCGGACGTCCCCCGCTCTCTCCGCGGCGTTCACCAGGGCGAGGTTCAGGTCCCCGCGGGAGACCGAGTGGTTCACCTGGTCGGCGCGCGTGCCGTACGGCTGGAAGTCGGTCCGGCCCCCCGTCCGGTGGATCATCCGCCCGCGCATCGGGACCGCCATCGCCAGGACCTCCCGGTCGATGCCGGCCCGCTCGAGGGCGTGGATCCCCCGTGCGGACAGGGCCAGGTTGATCGATCGCCCCGCCTGGATCGACGTGGAGCGCGGATCGGCGCGCCGCTCGAAGACGCGCACGGCGTATCCCGCCTTTCCGAGCAGGATCGACATGAGCGACCCGCCCAGGCCGGCGCCGATCAGGACAACCGTCCCCTTGGCGGGCGCCTCCCCTCCGGCCGCAGCGGCGCTCATGCCCCGTGCCCTGCCAGGACCTGGGCGAACCGCCAGAGGTCGTGGAACCGGTTGTAGAGGGGCGCCGCGGAGACGCGCAGGACGTCCGGCTCTCGAAAATCGCACACGACACCCGAAGCGGCGAGCGCCCGCACCAGGTCCCGCCCGGAACGGCGGACCCGCAGGGAGACCTGGCAGCCGCGCCGCTCCGGCTCGCGCGGCGTCAGGACCTCGAAGCGCGCGGCGCCGAGAGGGTCGACGAGAGCGAGAAGGTAGGCGGTCAGCCGCTCCGATCGGGCGCGCAGGGCCGCGAGCCCCGCCTCCTCGAAGAGCTCCAGCGATGCGAGGAGGGGGGCCATCGACAGGATCGGCGGGTTGCTCACCTGCCAGCCGTCGGCTCCGGGGCGCGGCACGAACTCCTGCGGCATCGCGAAGCGGGTCTCGGGATCGTTTCCCCACCACCCGGCGAGGCGCGGCAGGGTCCGGTCGTCGCCGTGCCGCTCGTGGACGAAGCAGCCCCCCACGGCGCCGGGCCCTGCGTTCAGGTACTTGTAGGAGCACCAGACGGCGAAATCGACCTGCCAGTCGTGCAGCCGCAGGGGGACGTTGCCCGCGGCATGCGCCAGATCGAAGCCGGCGACGCACCCGCGGCGGCGCGCCGCGGCGGCCAGGCGCTGCACGTCGAGGACCTCGCCGGTCAGGTACTGCACGCCCGGCAGCAGGACCAGCGCGATCTCATTGCCGCGCTCGTCGATGAGCCGCTCCAGATCGTCGGCGTGCGCCTCGATGAGGGAGGTGCCTGGATCGAGGCCGTGGTGCCTGATCTGAGAGGCGACGGCGTACCGGTCGGAAGGGAAGGCCCCCGCCTCGATCAGGACGGCGTGCCTCCCGCCGGACGGGCGGTAGAAGCTCGCCATCATGAGGTGCAGGTTGACGGTGAGGGAGTTCATCATCACCACTTCGCCGGGCCGGCCGCCGACGAGCCGGGCGCCGCTCTCGCGGAACCGCTCGTGGGACGAGTACCAGGGGCTCGCGGCGGAGAAGTGCCCCTCGACGCCAAGGCGGGCCCAGTCGTCCATCTCCCGGTCGACGAGGGACCGCGCCCTCTTCGGCATGAGGCCGAGGGAATGGCCGCAGAGGTAGACGACCGGGCTCCCGCCGGGCCCCGATGGGATCTCGAAGCGGTCGCGCAGAGGAGAGAGGGGATCCGCCGCGTCGAGCTTTCGGACGAACGCCTCGTCCGGACGGAAGGCCTCCGCCGTCACGGCAGGAAGTCCTCGCGCCGCCGGCCCAGGAACTCGAGCGCCGTGCCGGCGAGCAGGCGGTCCTTCACGTCGGGCGGCAGGTCGGCCATCGTCTCGATCATCCGGCCGGGGACCTCCTCGCCGAGCGGAAACGGGTAGTCGGATCCGAGCGCCACCCGGTCGGGGCCGACGAGCCGCAGGAGAAACCGGAGCGTGTCGGGGTCGTGCACCAGCGAATCGACGAAGAACTTTCCCACGTAGGCGCGCGGGCTGACCGGGTTGTCCACGGCGCACAGATCGGGACGGGCGTAAAAGCCGCGCTCGATCCTCCCGAGGGTCCCCGGAAAGGCGCCGCCGCCATGGGCGAAGGCGATCCGCAGGCGCGGCAGGCGCTCCAGGACCCCGCCGAAGATCAGGGAGCAGATCGCGAGCGACACCTCGGCCGGCATGCCGACCAGCCAGGGGAGCCAGTATTTCGGCATCCGCTCGGAACCCAGCATCTCCCAGGGGTGGACGAACACCGCAGCGCCCAGATCGCTGGCGCTCTGGAAGACGGGAAACAGCTCCGGCCGATCGAGATTCCAGGCGTTGACGTGCGTGCCGATCTGCACGCCGGCCAGTCCGAGCTCGCGGACGCAGCGCTCCAGCTCGCGGGCGGCGGCGTCGGGGTCCTGCATCGGCAGCGTGCCGAGACCGGCGAAGCGCCGCGGGTGCTCCCGGACGGTCGCCGCGACGTGGTCGTTGAGCAGGCGGGCCAGGTCGAGCGCGTGCTCCGCGCGGGCCCGGTAGGAGAACATCACCGGCACGGTCGACAGGACCTGCACGCCGACCCCGTGACGGTCGCACTCCTCCAGCCGGCGCGCCGGGTTGTAGCAGGTCTCGGGGACGTCGCGGAAGAACGCCCCGTCGATGCTCAGTCGCGCCGAGCCCGGGCGCAGGTGCTCCATGCGGATGAAACCGCCGGAGCCGTACCGGGCCCCCAGGTCGGGAAGGGCGGGCGGCAGGATGTGGGTATGGACGTCAATCTTCAGGGCGAGACCTTGCCGCACGACTTGCAGGTGCGGAGCGACTCGTTGTTCCTGAACGCCTCGAGGATCGGCTTCAGCTGCGTTCCGAGGTCGGTGACGTAGAGCGCCGCTTCGTGCAGGACGGCGCCGCACC
>DATNEZ010000210.1:0-8279 GCA_035606645.1 Binatia bacterium | reverse complement strand
CCTGGCGCTTCTCGTCAACCTGCTCACCGCCGGCCTGGCGGCGCTGACGATGTTGATCTACGTGCTGGTCTACACGCCGCTCAAGCGGGTGTCGTCGCTGTGCACCCTGGTGGGCGCCATCCCCGGGGCCCTGCCACCGCTCATGGGCTGGACCGCGGCGCGCGGCGACATCGCGGTGGGCGGGATCGTCCTGTTCGCCATCCTGTTCGTCTGGCAGCTGCCGCACTCGCTGTCGATCGCCATCCTGTACCGCGAGGACTATGCCCGCGGGGGGTTCCGCCTGCTGCCGGTCGTGGATCCTGACGGCGGCTCGACCGGCAGGCAGATCCTGGCGCACTGCCTGGTCCTGCTGCCCCTGAGCCTCACCCCCTCGCTGCTCGCCCTGTCCGGCGTGTATTACTTCTATGGCGCGCTGCTTCTCGGTATCGCCCTGACGGCCTGCGCCGTCCCGATCGTCCTGAACCCTACGGCGCGGGCGGCGCGGCGACTCCTTCTGGCCTCGGTCATCTACCTGCCGGTCCTCCTCTGCCTGATGGCGCTCGACCGCATCGCGCCGTACCTCGGATAGAGCGGCTTCGGGCGGGCCGCCGGAACCCGATGCCCCAAGACCCCGTGGATCGCAGCCGGCCTCCATCGAGAACCGGGACGGAGAGCCACCGGCTCGCGACGTTCATGTTCCTGATGGCCGGGACGATGCTCTTCGCGGGGCTCGTCGGCGGCTACCTGGTCCTGCGCTTCGGCGCCGTCGCCTGGCCCGCGCCCGGGCTGCCGCGCCTGCCGGTGCGGCTCGCGGGCGGGAGCACGATCGTCATCGCCCTGTCCAGCCTCGCGCTGCATCTCGGGGTTCGCGCCCTGCGCGCCCTGGATGCCCGCGGGCTGAGGCGCGCCCTGTTCGCGGCGGCGGGCCTGGGGCTCCTGTTCCTGGCGTTGCAGATCACCCAGTGGTCCATCCTGTTCGGCTCGGGACTGTCTTTCACGGGGACCACCTACGGAACCACCTTCTACGTCCTGACCGGCCTGCACGCGGCGCATGCCCTGAGCGGGATCGCCTGGCTCCTGGTCATCGCGTTCGTGCAGCGCGAGCCGTGGGTCTCGGACCGGCGCCAGCGGGCGATCGAGGTGTGCGCCCTCTACTGGCACTTCGTCGGGGTGGTCTGGCTCGGCCTGTACGTCGTGCTGTATCTTATATAGATGATGCGCCGCCTCGCCGCCGCCTTCTGGATCCTCGCGCTGGGTGCCTTGTGCCCGCGTGGCGCCCTGGCCCAGTGCGCCATGTGCGGCGCGGCCGCGGCCTCCGGCAAGGTCGGCCGGGGGATCTCCGTGAGCATCTTCTTCATGCTGGGAACCCTGATTCTCGTCGTCTCCTGCTTCGTCGTGCTCGTCTACAGGGCGCAGCGAAACGCCGGGCACGCTTCAGGGGAGACCCCTCCCGAGTCCGGAGAGTAGGATCCGTCCCGCCGTCTTTCTCGCAATCGCCGTCCTCCACGTCTGGGCATGTGGCGGGGATCCCGTGCCGGACGCCGGCTCGGCCGGAACGGGCGCGGGACCCGGGGAGACGATCCTCGCCACGGACGCGGAGCGGTCGGGGGAGTCCATCTATCGCCGGGAGAATTGCGCGCGCTGCCACACCCAGTTCGATCGTGCGCCCCGCGACGGCCGCATCGTCCTGCCGCCGTCCCCTGTCTCCGAGGCCGCGGGACTGGAATCGCGTGTCGGTCCCGACCTGGGGCTGGAAGGCCACCGGCACAGCGACGAATGGCACTATGCCCATCTCTACGCCCCGGAGATGGTCGTGCCCGGCTCGCGGATGCCGGCCTCGCGCCACCTGTTCCGTCCCGCGGGCGGGCTCCCCGCGCCGACGCGCGAGGCGCGCGACCTGGTCGCCTACCTCCAGGCGCTCGGCCGCGGCCGGCGCGACGTCTGGGCGGAATGGCGCGGACGCGACGTGCAGGTGCCGGCCCCTCCGCCGGTCGACGGAACGCTCGCCGCGCGGGGCCAGGATCTCTACCGCCGCCACTGCGCCTCCTGCCATGGCGAGGCGGGCGATGGCCGGGGAGGGGCGGCCGCCTTCTTCTCCACCGCGCCGCGCGACCTGACCGCGGCCCCCTCGGCAAGGAATCCCGCCGACGCCGACCGGTACCGGACGATCACGCTCGGCTCGGGGACCGGCGCGGCGATGCCTTCGTTCTACTGGCTCGACGAGCGTGACCGCTGGGCGCTGGTTTTGGCGGTGAAGCGGTTCTCTCCCGACCTTCGGGCCGCCGGGCTCGTGCCGGAGGCCCAGGCCGGGGCCGAGGTCCTGCCGGCAGGAAACTACAGGCCGGACGAGGATCCGCGCGTGGCGGGCAGGACCGTGTGGAACGACCTAGGCTGCGCCGCCTGCCACGGCAATGCGGGGGAGGGAGTTCCGGGCTCCGGTCCCGGCCTGACGCATGCCTGCGCGATGCGTTTCGGGGCGTCACCCGAGGCGCTCGACCGCTCGATCCGTCGAGGTGCCGGGACGGCGATGCCGTCGTACGCCGAGGCCCTGCAGGAGGCACATTCCCGCCGCCTGCTGGTCGACTACGTGATGAGCCTGTCCGCGGACGCGACTACTTCGCGGCGTACTCCAGATCGACCGTGACCGAGCCGGTGGCCGGGACCGTGACCGGCTTCGTCTGCTTGCCGAGCTTCTCCTGCCAGGACTCGAGCGTGTACGTTCCCGCGGGAACGCCGCTGATCGTGTACGCCCCGGAAGCGTCGGTGATGGCGTAATAGGGGTGCTCCGCCACGACCACCCAGCCGTTCATCCAGCTGTGGACGTCGCACTTGACCTGGACGATGTCCGGCTTCGCGAAGGTGGCCGGCATGACCTTCTTGAACTTGGGCTGCGCCTTGTTGAAGGGCGGGTTGTTCTTGGGGAAGGAGTGGATGTTGTGCAGGATGCCGTCGCTGTTGACGATGTCGATTTCCGCCCCGGCCGGCACGATCTCGACGTGCGGGACGAACTTGCAGCCGTTCTGGTCGAGCGCCGGCTTCTTGGCGGGGGTCATCTTCTTGCCGTCCTTCGGGTCGGCGACCTTCACGACCACGTACATCATGCCCTTGTCGGCGCCGACGATCAGGGACTCGTCGACGTGGGTCGCCTTGCCGCAGACCGCCTGGTCCTTGGTGACCTGGATCTTCGCGGGGGTCGGCGCCGTCCCGGCGTAGCGGACCTTGCCGACGATGTCGCCCGCGAGGGCGGGTCCCGCGACCACGAGAACGAGGGCGGGAAGGATGACGGACACGGAAATCGTACGGGTTCTGCTCATGGGCTTGGGCTCCTTCTGGACTGGAGAAACGATTCTAACCTCAAAGTGGACGGCGGCCCAGCCGGAGGGCCGAATACCCGGACAGGCTCCTAGGGCTGCGCCGGCCCGGCTGAACCCGATCGCTTCAGGCCGAGCGTGAACACGTAGGCCCCGAGCGCCTTCATCTGCCGATGCGGATCCCCTCCGAGGACGTCCGGCGGGGCCGACCCGGCGGGATCCTCCGGATCGTAGAAGGTCGGCATCTTCGTCCCGGGCATCATCTTCTGCGGGTTCGCCAGCCAGCGCTCGATCCAGTCGGCGTTGAGCCTCCGGTACGCGAGCGTCAGGTCGGGGGCCCATCCCTCGGGCGGTCCGGACGGCTTGCGGGCCCCCTGCTGATGGCAGTTCCAGCAGTTGAAGTAGTCGGGACCGAACATCCGGAGGGCCGCCTGCATCTCCGCCCCCTGCGGCGGGGCCTGCGGCATCGTCTGGAACGGGAAGACGCGCTGCTCACGGGCGGCGAAGTGATGCACCAGCCGATCGGCTTCCTCGTCGGTGAAGCCGAACGTCGGCATGCGCACCTCCAGCCAGGGCCGGATGGGCGTCGGGTTCCTGAGGAAGGAGAACAGCCAGTCCGGCTGGACCTTGTCCCCCTCACCGTCCAGGATGGGAGGGGAGAAGCTCGGCGCGATCGACTGCGCCTCCTCCTCGGACCTTCCGTCGGCCACCAGGTTCTGGGCGATCGCCTCGCGCACGGCGCCGCCGCGGCCGTCGAGGGAGTGGCAGCCCTGGCAGTTGTAGTCCCGCACCAGGCGGCGGCCGGCCTCGATCGCCTCGTCGCGCGCCGACAGGAGACGCATGCTCTCCTTCGGCATCTTCTCCTTGGTCAGCCCCTGCAGGACGAGGGTCACGGCCGAGGCCTGCTCCTCGTTGAAGCCGAAGTGCGGCATGCGCAGCCGGTCGTAGAACGGCGCCTGGTGCCCGGCATCGAAGGAGCGCGGGTCCTTGAGCTTCTGCAGGAACCACGCCGGGGCGGTGTGCTCGATCGGCTCGAAGCCGAACAGCAGCAGGTCGGCCGGCTTGCTCCCTTCCTCGGACAGGTCGGTGCCGATCGGCGGGGTCTTCTCGAAGCCGGGAATGAGGTGGCAGCCGAAGCAGCCGTAGCGCGAGATGGTGCGCTCGCCGAGCAGCACGTCGCGATCGGACTGGCTCATCGCGTCGATCTTCGCCTGCGCGTCCGGCGGCGGCATGCGCTGCGACAGGTAGGCGAGGAGCGCCCGGTCGCGCGCCTCGGGCTGGGGCTTCGGCGGGACGACCTGCTCCCCGGGAGCGGAGTCGTCCTTCAGGGAGACCAGGTACGCCGTGACGTCCAGCGCTTCCTGGTCGGTGAGGCGCAGGTTCGGCATGCGGGTGTCCGGGTTGTACTGCCTGGGGTTCCGGATCCACTGGTAGATCCACTCCGGCCGCGCCTTGCTGCCGATGCGCGACAGGTCGGGGCCGAAGCGGCGCTCCCAGGCGATCGGATCGGGCGTCTCACCCCGCGATCGCGCCTGCAGGACCTCGGGCTTCACCTCGTCACGCTCGATGGCGTGGCACCCCATGCAGCCGACCGTCCGGACGAGCCTGAGGCCGCGCCGCGCGTCACCCCGGCCGGGAAGGGAAGGGTAGGAGACCTTCTCCGATTTGGAGGTGAGATACGCCAGGACGCCCAGCACCTCGGCGTCCTCGCGTTCGGCGTCCCCCGGCTCCTGGTTGTTCGCCAGGCCGAAGAACCGCGGCATGCGGGTGCTCGGGCGGAACGCCTTCGGGTTCTTGATCCAGCGCGCCGTCCATTCCGGCAGGAGCTTGGCCAGCGGCCGGACCAGCGTGGGGGCGACCTTCGGCCGGTTCTCGAAGCCGCGCATCTTGTGGCAGCCGTAGCAGCCGTAGCGACCGACGACCTCGATGCCGCGGTTCAGGTGGGGGGCCTGCGGCACGGCGACGACGTCCGCGTGGCACTTCATGCAGGCGGCCTCGGTGGCGCTCTGGGCCAGCATCGGATGCTCCCAGTAGTGATCGCGCTCCCAGTCGTGCTTCTCCTCCCACTCCTTCCGCTGCTCCGCCGAGTCGGGGGTGTGGACCGCGTACTGGAAGTCCACGGCCCGGTCGCGCCCCCGGTGACACGGGGTGCACCCGAACTTGTCGATCGGGTGGGGGGACGATCCCCCCAGGAAGACATTCAGCTTCGGGTGCGTGGTGAAAGGCTGCGCGTCCTCCTCGAAACCGGCCCGGTCGGCGGCCAGGTGGCAGGTCTGGCAGCGGTCGGCGCGGGGGACCTTGGCGAAGTTGATGTCGATCGGCACCCGGTCGAGGACCACCTGCTGGATCCGGAGCGTCGGGGCGACGAAGTCCATGAGCGGCGCGTTCAGCACGTCGATGGCCACTTTCATGACGCCGGACGGCGCCACCTTGTCCAGCTTCTTGTCGAGCCGGGTGATCCCCGAGGTCAGCGCGTCGATCTTCTTGCCGGCCTCGTCGGCCCGGCCGGTGAGCGCGTTGATCGCGGCCTGCGCGTCGGTCTTCTCCTTCTCGTGGACCAGCAGCCGGACCCGCCGGTCCTCGAGCTGCTTGCCGATCTCGTCGACGTCCTGCCTGATGGCCGCCGCGTTCGCGGCGCCCTTGTGAAGGGCCTCCTCGTAGTCGAATTTCCGGGCGTCGTAGGTCGACTTGATCGTCCGGTAGCTGAGGTCGTCCCGGTAATTCGCCACCTCGACGGCGCGCAGCTTCGCCCGCGCCTCGTCGAGATCCTTGACGTGCTGCTCGGCCGCCTTCTGGGCCTCGGCGAGCTGGTCCTTGAGGGCCTGCAGGGCGGCCTGGTCGATCTTCTGCTCCTCCGTCTGGATCTGCGCCCGGGTCTTCTCCGCCTCGAGGCGCTGGAACCCCAGCTGGTATCCCTTCCAGCCGCGGTGGTAGTCGTCGTAGACCATCGCCCCCAGCGTCAGGAGCAGGCCGATGCTGCTCGCGGCGAAGATCGCGTTCAGCGACTTCATGCTTCTCAGGTATTCGTCGGTTCGCTTCGGCACGATCGCCCCGGCCCTAGATGTTGAAGAAGATTTCCGGAATCGACACGACGTAGTGCATGTTCAGGGTCCAGCGCAGCATCATCTTGATGGGCAGGCTGAGCATGGTCAGGCCCAGGAAGACCATGATGTGGAAGCGCGCCGGCCCGAGCTTCTCGTAATAGGACTTCAGCCACTTCTTCGCCAGGAGGGGCGGCAGTCCCAGGAAGAAGGCCGCCACCAGCAGGAGCCCGAAGCCCTCGCGGATCAGCGGGTTCTTCGGCAGCGCCATGCCCAGGGTCTTCACCCAGATGATCTGCGACAGGTCGATGTTGATCAGGGGCACCAGCTTGTGCGAATCCCAGTACTCGAACGGTCCGAAGAAGTTCTGGTTCGGCCCGCGCAGGAAGGTCCCGATGATGATCAGCCAGACCCACAGGACCACGAAGCCGAACAGGAAGATGGTGATCTCCGCCTTCCGCTCCTTCCAGGTGTAGTAGCCGTTCCCCTTGGGATTCTTGTCCATGTAGGGGATGGCGCACAGCCCCACGATGACCAGGCCAGGCAGCAGGACGCCGGCGATCCACGGGTCGTAGTAGACCAGCATCTCCTGCAGCCCGAGGAAATACCACGGGGCTTTGCTGGGGTTCGGGGTCTTTGCCGGGTTGGCCGGCTCCTCGATCGGGGCCTTGAGGAAGATGGACCAGAGGATCAGGAAGATGGTCCAGAGAATCAGGCAGAGGAACTCGGTGTGGACGAGGTCGGGCCACACCAGGACCTTCCCGTCGCCGGCCTCCTGCTTCTCCACGATCGGCTGCCCGGCGGCCGCCAGGGCGTCGTTGCGGCGCCCCTGCTGCAGCGCGAACCAGACGAAGAAGGCGACCAGGAAGATCATTCCCGCGATCGGCACGTTGTCGGGCTTGAGGACGATGGCCGCGAAATTCACGTCGAAGCAGGCCAGCAGGAAGAAGAATCCGAGCAGGGCGAACGCGATGCCGCCGGTCTTCGGCCGGTAGATTCCTCCGAGCGGCCGGGTCATCCGGCGCAGCCAGGCCGGTCCCATCTCGCCCGGGAAGAGCAGCGCGAAGAAGGCCACCACCGTGAGGATGAAGAAGCGGGACGGCTCGGACAGCCAGTTGACCGCGTGCTTGATCGTCTCGATCATGTCCGGCGCGCCCTCAGACCGGTCCCGAGATGCCGCCGTCCTTGCGGACGCGCCAGAAATGGACGGCCATCAGGATCGTGGCGACCAGGGGGATGCCGACGCAGTGCAGGACGTAGAAGCGCAGCAGCGCGCCGGCGCCGACGAACCGGCCGGCCAGGAGCGCGAAGCGCATGTCGTTCCCGGCGTTCACCAGGCTGATGTCGCCTATCTTGAGCAGGCTCGCCCCGGGCCCCTCGTGTCCCAGGAGCGGCGTGGCCCGCGCCATCTTCGACCCGACGGTGATCGCCCACATGGCCAGCTGGTCCCAGGGGAGCATGTACCCTGTGAACGACAGGAGCAGGGTCAGAACCAGGAGCAGCACGCCGACGTTCCAGTTGAACTCGCGGGGCGGCTTGTAGGAGCCGGTCATGAACACCCGCAGCATGTGCAGCCACACGGTGATGACCATGGCGTGGGCGCCCCAGCGGTGCAGCTCGCGCATTACGCCCAGGGGCACCTGCTCGCGCAGGTCCACGATGTCCACGTAGGCGTACTCGACGGTCGGGTGGTAATAGAACATCAGCAGCAGGCCGGTCGCCACCTCCACCAGGAACAGGAAGAAGGTGATCCCCCCCATGCACCAGGTGAAGCGCAGGCGGATGCCGCTCTTGCGCACCTTGACCGGGTGCAGGTGCAGGAAGACGTTCGTCAGGACGGCCAGGCCGCGGTTGCGCGCCGTGTCCGGCGGGCCGTGCCGGAAGATCGAATTCCAGACCTGGGTGTTGCGGGTGTACTCCCAGAGCTTCTTCAGAGGCGCCATCGCGC
>DATNEZ010000513.1:0-4250 GCA_035606645.1 Binatia bacterium | reverse complement strand
CCCTGCCCCGCCTGCTCGGGGTTCGGCCGGCTGAAATCACCGGAGACTCTTCTCTGGGACATCCTCAGAGAGATCAGGAACCTGGGCCCGATTCGCGAGGGGGGCCGGGTGTCGGCGCGGCTCCACCCGGAGGTGGCCGCCCGTCTTCAGGAACAGGGGGAGGGGCTGATGCGCGACGCGAGGCTGCTGCTGTCCTGGCCGCCGCTCGAGTTCCAGGCGGACCCCGCGCTCGGCCCGGAGCAATTCGCGCTGACTCTTCAGGAGCCCGACTGAACCGGGGGCCAGCCCGCCGCTAGGGCGTCCCGACCGCCTGGGCCGCAGCCGGCAGCTCCAGCTCCACCGTGGTGCCCTGGCCGGGGGCGCTCTCGATCCGGATCGTTCCGCCGTGCTCGGCGATGATTCTCTGCACGATGGCCATTCCCAGCCCGGTACCGTGCGGCTTGCCGTGCGTGAAGAAGGGCTCGAACACCCGGCGGCGGACCTCGTCCGTCATGCCGCACCCGCCGTCCCGGACGCTCAGGAGGCAGAAGCCGCTCTCTCGCCCGCAGCGGATCTCCAGGCTGCCGCCGCCGCGCATCGCCTCCAGCGCGTTGCTGACAAGGTTGTGGAGCACGCGCAGGATGCGCGGCGCGTCGACCAGGGCGCGCGCCTCCTCGTCGAGGACCAGGGCCAGGTCGACGCGGCTGCGCTCGAGACGTGGCTGCAGGGGCTGGACGGTCTGACGCACCAGGTCGGCGAGCTTCACGGGAATCCGCTGCAGCGGGGGGGCCTCGCGCGAGAACTGCAGGAGGTCCCCCGTGATCCCCGCGAGCCGGTCGGCCTCCGCCATGATCGTCGAGAGGTGCGGGCGGGAGGGATCCCCCTCCGGCGCGCGCTCGCGCAATAGCTCCGCCAGCCCGCGAATGGAAGACAGGGGGCTGCGCAGGTCGTGCACGACGGCGCGCGCCATCTGGCCGATGGCCAGGACCCGCTCGGCCCGGACCCGCTCTTCGACCAGGCGGCTGTTCTGGATCGCGACCGCGGCCAGGCCGGCGAGGGCCTCCAGGAGGTGCAGGTCGGGCTGGTGGTGCGGGAGACGCTTCCGGCTGTCGAGGTAGACCACCCCGATGACGTCCTGGCGGATCGCCAGGGGCAGGCACAGGATCGCCTGCAGCCTGAGCCGCACGATGCTGTCGGTGGTGATCTGTCCCGGATCGCCCGAAGCGACGTCGCGGTAGACCGGCCGGCCGGTCGACGCCACCTCTTCGGGGACGGACAGGCTGACCTCGGCGCGCTCGTCGTCCGACTCGCCGCGCCGCCACCGCACGAGACCGTCCCCCTCTTTCAGGAACAGGTAGCCGCGCTCCGCGCCGGAGAACCGCACGGCGCCGTCGAGCACCCGGTCGAGCACGTCCTCGACGGCCAGTGACGACGTGATGGTGCGGGCGACCTCCATGAGGGTGACCAGGCGGTCCTCCCGGTCCTCCGCCCGCGCCCCCTGGGTCAGGAAGCGCAGCGTGTAGGGAACGCCCGCTCCGAGCTCGATGCGCATGCCGTGGACGAGAGGGAGGCCGCCCTCGCGGACGGGGTTGCCGTCGACGCGCAGGTGCCCCGCCGCGGCCGCGTGAGGCACGAGGTGATGCTCGCCGCCGAAATGGACGATCTGCGCATGCACGGGGGCGACGCCCGCCACGGGGAGAGCCAGGCTGGCGGACCGGTCCGATCCGATGGAAAAGGGGGTCCGGTCGATGGCGACGACCTTCGCCAGCCCGTCGGAGCCCGCGATCTCGAGACGCGCCATCTGGCGAGGCAAGGCTCTCCCTCCACACAGCCACTGCCCGCCAATATGGTGCCGGGGGGTGCCGGAGGCAAACGTGCGGGGCTCGGGACTTGACGCGGGGCCTGTCAGCGGAGGCGGCGGCCCGGGGCGGCGCCCGCCGGCCTTCGTTCCCGGCGGGCGAGGCGCGCCCGGCGCCTCTGGTTGGCCTCGCGCTGGCGACGCCGCTCCTCCGGCGTGCGGAGGGCGAGCGCCGGGACGGGCGTCGGGCGGCCGTTCGCGTCGAGGGCGACCATGGTCACGAGCGCGTTGCAGCAGTGCGCCTGCAGGCCCGAGAGGGGATCCTCGGACAGGACCCTCACCCCGACCTCCATCGAAGTGCGGAAGGCCGCGTTCACCGAGGCATGCAGCTTCAGGATGTGTCCGAGCTTGACCGGGGCGAGAAAGGTCAGGGAATCGACCGAGGCCGTGACCACGTTCGTGCGGCAGTAACGGGTCGAGGCGATGGCCGCGGCCTTGTCGATCAGAGTCATGACGCGCCCGCCCCACGCGTGACCGAACTGGTTGGTGTCCTCCGGCAGGATGATTTCGGTCATCGTGACGAGCGAGGCGCCCGCGGCCCTGGTCGATGGTCGTCGCTGCATGTCGAGCCCCCCGCGCCGGCGCGCCGCCATGCCGGCGCGGCCGGGAGCCTATCACAGCGGCCCGACCGCGGGCTTGACAGGGGGCCGCGGCGCGCGCTAGAGTGACGATCCTACTTGAGACTGAGTCGCAATCACAACAAGCCGCCCCGGGCGGCATGGGACGGGGGACGCGTGCCGGGTCCGCGACGGAGCACACGATGAGGAGGGTCCGGCACGCGGCGCTTCCCGCCTGCGCGGCGGCGCTGCTGTTTCTCGCCCCCGTGCTCAAGGCCGCGGAGGAGGAGCGCCCGCCCCGGCCCGTCGCCATGGCCCGTTTCCTGATGGGGACGCGCCTGTCGATCGAGACCGACGACCCGGCGGTCCCGGAGGCCGTCGAGGCGGCGTTCCGGGAGGTCGAGCGGCTCGAGTCGGTCCTGAGCAACTGGAAAACCGACAGCGAGGTCTCGCGCCTCAACGACCGGGCCTCGCTGGAATGGTTCCGCTGCTCTCCCGACCTGTACCGGGCGGTCGGGGACGCGCTCCACTGGGCCGCCGAGACGGGCGGCGCCTTCGATCCGACGGTCGAGCCCCTCGTCCGCGCGCTCGGCCTCAGGTCGGAGGGACAGGCGGACGATCCGCCGCCTCCGATCGGGAGCCGGACGACGGGGCCGGGGGCCGCCCCGGCCGGGGACGCCCGCCGGGAGGCGCTCGGGCGGCTGCCGATCGGCTGGCGGCACGTGGAGCGACGCGGCCTGACGCGGTCGGTGCGCTACGACACCCCGGGAGTCGGGCTCGACTTCGGGGGCATCGGCAAGGGGATCGCCCTCGACGCCGCGGCGCGCGTCCTGGCCCGGCACGGCGTGCGGGGCGCGCTTCTCGATTTCGGAGGACAGGTCCTGGCCGTGGGCCGGCCGCGCGGCTCCGAGGGATGGCCGGTCGGCATCGCCGACCCGCTCGATCGCGACCAGGCGGTCGCGGTCGTTCGCGGATCGGACGTCTCGATCTCCACGTCCGGAAACGGCGAGCGCGCGGTCCCGGGCCCGGACGGGCCGATCGGTCACATCCTGGATCCGGAGGTCCATCGGCCCGCGCCGTTCCAGGGGACGGTGACCGTGGCGGCCCGGGATGCGACCTCGGCCGACGCCCTGTCGACGGCGTTGTTCGTGATGGGACCCGAGAACGGCCCGCGCTGGGCGGACGCACGCGGCGTCGCCGCCCTCTTCCTGTGGCGCGGGGCGGACGGCACCCTGGGCCGGAGATCGAGCCGTGCCTTCGACGAGACCTTTCCCGGATGGTCCGGGACGATCGAGCCATGAACCCCGCGGGGCCCCGGAGACCCGACGGCCGCGCCCCGCGACGCGATGTGATGATGGAGGGATCGTGAACCAGTCACGCCACGCACGCATGCCGCTCGACCCCCGCCGGCCGCTCGGCCGCATGCTCCTGGCCGGCCTCGCCCTGATCCTCGGGGCGGCCGTCTCCCCATCCCGTGAGGCGCTCGCGGCCCCGGCCGCCGAGCGGGCGGAGGGGGCGAAGGGTGTCGAGGAGCGGCTTACGGAGCTCGAGGCGCTGGTGGCGAAGCTGCGCGCCGAGATCCAGGTCCTGCGCGATGCCATGGGCGGGGCGCCGGCGGCGGGGTCGTCCGCGGTGATGGCGGACCTGCAGAAGAAGGTGGATGCGCTGTCGCTCGAGATCGAGCGCCTGCGCATCGGCGAGGCGGCGGCGCCTCCTGCGGCCGGGAAGGGGATCGCCGGATTCGGTCCGGCGGCCTCGAAGGTCTACGGGATCAAGCGCGGCGTCTCGATCGGGGGGTACGGCGAGATGCTGTACCAGAACTTCGACCCGCACGCCGACGACGGGGCCCCCTCCGG
>DATNEZ010000128.1:0-6622 GCA_035606645.1 Binatia bacterium | reverse complement strand
CCCACTACACCGAGCGCTACATGGGGACGCCGCAGCAGAACGCCGCCGGCTACAGCGAGAGCTCGATCCTGCCCCTCGCCCCCCGGCTGAAGGGAAAGATCCTCATCATCCACGGGATGTCGGACGAGAACGTGCACTTCCGGCACACCGCGCGTCTCCTCAACGCCCTGAACTCGGCGCAGAAACGCTACGACCTGCTCATTTTCCCGGACGAGCGGCACCTGCCGCGGGGGGAGGAGGACCGGACCTACATGGAGACGCGACTGGTCGAGTTCTTCGATCGGACTCTGAGGTAGGAGCCTGCCGGCGTATCGGGCGAGTCCTGGTCCGGACATGGAAAGGGCCGCCCCTTGCGGAGCGGCCCCCCCTTTAGGACAGCAGCTGGAGCGTCGAGGTCAGATCTTCCGGACGTTCGCGGCGGCCGGGCCCTTCTGTCCCTGCTCGATCTCGAACTCCACGGCGTCCCCTTCGGCGAGGGAACGGAACCCCTGCGCCTGGATCGCAGTGTGGTGGACGAAGACATCCTTCCCACCGTCGTCCGGAGTAATGAAACCGTACCCCTTGCTGTCGTTGAACCACTTCACCTTACCCTTGGGCATCTGACTCGACCTCCAAAATAGTGGGACTGCCGATCGCCGCTACCGCGAAAGCGGTTGTTTACTGACCACTGGATACCGGTTGTCCCATGAATGCGAACATTGTCCACCGATCCAACCGCTCCTGTCTAGACCCTTTCGAAGAAAATGCCTCTAACGCATATTCGGCCTGTTTCTGCCCATCCGGAACCCCAGGTAGGTGGCCGGCCCCGAGGCGAAGACCAGGAGCACCCTGACCGCCTGCCATCGATCGAAGGCGCCTCCCGGCCAGATGCTCTCGACGACAACCATGCCGGACAGGATGACGCTCGGCACCGTCATGAGCGCCAGGCCTGCCGTGCCGAGGGGAATCCGGAACGACGCCTGCTCCGGGGCCGCGACCGATCCGGACCCCGGAAGTGGAGAATGCTTCCTCAGTCGCAGGAGGGAGGCGAAAATCAGGAGGTACGCCAGGACCTGCACGAGCGAGAACAGCCCTGCCAGGTAGGAAAACCGGACCAGCACCAGCAGGCTCAGGGCGACGCCTCCCACGACGAGCGACACGGTCGGCGTCTCGAACCGCGGGTGCTTCCTGGCGAAGACGCGGGGGAAGAGACCGTCCTCCGCCATGACCATCGGCAGCCTCGACTGCCCCAGCATGGTGACCATCAGGAGGCAGGTGCTGCTGATCAGCCCGCCCGCGGCCATCGCCGCGCCGAGCGCCGGTCCGCCCAGCGCCTGCGCCGCGACCGAGAAGTACGACTCCCCCCAGTCGCTCCAGTGGCCGTGCCCCGCCAGGGCCGCGAAGGTCGGGATGATGTAGCTGGCCGCCGCCATCGGCACGGCGATGGCGAGGGCGATCGGGAAGGCCCGCGACGGCCGCTCCACCTCGCCGGCATTGGTGGTCAGCTTCTCGAACCCGGAGTAGAGCCAGACGGCGATCCCGAGCCCCGCCGCGAACGCCGAGAGCGCCCCGCGCTCCGGGTTCACGAACGGCACGAGCGGGTTGTGGTCGAAGTGCGCCAGCCCCAGAAGGGTCATCGCCAGGAACGGGAAGAAGATCAGGATCGTCAGGACGACGCTGGCGGAACCGACCAGGCGGATGCCCCGCCAGTTCAGGAGGACCGTCACCCACACCACCACCAGCCCCACCACCCAGTGCCAGAAGGCGGGCAGATCCGGGTACCAGTACCTGAGATAGTTGGCGAACAGGACCGCGAAGGTCGCATTCGTCGCGATGTTGGCGAGCCAGACGAGCCACCCCGCCATGTAGCCGGTGAAATCGCCGAACGCCATCCGCGCCCAGCGGTAATACCCCCCCTCCACCGGGTAGCGCGCCGACAGCTCCGCGCAGGCCAGGGCAATCGGCACGGCCCACACGAACGGCAGGACCACCAGCGTCAGCAGAGCGATTCCCGGTCCCGACCCCGAGATCATCTCCTCCAGCCCGTACGCCCCGCTGCAGATCACGGAGTACGTCATGAAGACGAGATGAAACGTGGTCGCCTTCTTCGGGTGGGCCGTGCCGTTCGCCATGGGCCGCGACTCTAGGCGAACCCCCGGATCCGGTCAAGCGGTGCCAGGTGACGTGCAGGACAGTCCACCTCAGCGGCCAGACGCGTTGACCTGACGGGGTGGCTTAGGTTTCACCCGGGCGGGGGGCAGCGGGGTTGCCTTGCGGGGCCGTCTCGGACGGCGCCCGTGTCCGCGCGCACTTCGCGCGGCCGGGCGCCGGAGAGAAGAGCGGCGACGCGGCGGTCGGCGGTTTGTGCCGATCCCGCCGCGGAGACCGCGTGCCCCGCGAGGCAACCCCGCTGCCCCCAGGGCGTGAGAAGGCCTCAGTCGTCCTGTCGGAGGGCCAGGAGTGCCTGCCGTACGAAGTGAAGCGTCATCTCCTTGCGCCACCGCAATCCGAAGTCGGTGTTGTCCACCGGCTTGGCGAGCGGATAGGCGAGACGGGCAGCCTCCTCGATCGACGCGTCGGTGAGCGGCCGGCCTAGCAGCGCGGCCTGGGAGGCGGCCGCCTCGAGGGGGGCCATCGAGACGGCGCCGAGCCAGAGGCGGGCCTCGGCGACCACCCCCTTCTCGAGGCGGACGCAGGCGGCCACGCCGAGGACCGGGAAGTCGAACGCCTCGCGACGGCGGAGCTTCCGGTAGGAGGAGCGGAGGCGCGCCGCCGCCGGCGGCAGGGTGATCCCGGTCAGGATCTCGTCGGCCCGCTTCGACAGGTAGCGGATGCCGTCGCGGACATAGAGGTCCCGGGCCTCGATCACCCTCTCCCCTTTCCTGGACGCCAGGTGGAAGCGCGCGCCGTAGGCGCACAGGACGGGGGCCGTGTCGCTCGAGTTCACCGCGAGGCAGATCTCGCTCCCGGGGGCCACCCAGCAGATCTCGCCGTCGCACTTCATGCAGAAATTGATCGCGCGGCGCCACTCGTAGTTCTGGTCGTAGTAGTTGCAGCGCGTATCGAGGCAGACGTTTCCGCCGATCGTCCCCATGTTCCTGAGGATCGGGGTCGAGATCGAGCGGATCGCCTCCCACAACCCCGGATAGCCCTCGCGGATGAGGGCGCTCTCCTCAAGGTCGGTCAACGACGTGCCGGCGCCGATCCAGACGCCGCGCCCGGGCGTCCCGCGGACCCCGCGCAGCCCTGCGATCCGCCGCAATCCGATCACGACCTGCGGCATCTGGTGGCGCCGCTTCATGTTGGGATAGAGGTCCGTGCCTCCCGCGACGACCATGGCCCGCGGGCCCTCGCCGTGCAGGATCGCCGCCGCCTCGGGCACGCCGTCGGGGGCGACGTACCGGAACTTCGGCAGCCGCATCATCGCCGCGTCCGCCTGTCCACAGGCAGCGCCTCGACGGGCCGGCCGGCACCGCCGTCCCCGGGCGGAGCCACCCGGATCGGCTCGGGCCACCGCAGGGACGGCACCCCCTTCGGGCCGAAGCGCCTGGCAGGCGAATCGAGCGCCCTGAGGATCTTCTCCGGAGTGACCGGGACCTCGTCGATGCGCACGCCGATGGCGTCGTGCACCGCGTTCACCACCGCGGGGGGGATGGGAAGGAGCGGCCCCTGCCCGACCTCCTTGGCGCCGAACGGCCCGTTCGGGTCGGGGTCCTCGATGATGTACGACACGACGTCCGGCATCTCCATGGTCGTCGGGCTCTTGTATTCCAGGAGCGACGGGTTCTTGTGCACGCCGTTCCGGTTGGCCCGGAAGACCTGCTCCTCCATGAGCGCCTCGCCGAGCCCCATGTAGACGCTCCCCTCGATCTGGCCGACGACCAGGACCGGGTTGATGGACCGGCCGACGTCGTGGGCCAGGTGGACGCGCTCGACCCGGATCCATCCGGTGCTCGGATCGACGTCCAGCTCGACGACCGCGGCGCTGTACGAGTAGGCGGGGGACGGGCCGACCCCGGCCCCCTTGTAACGGGCCGCCGAGGGGGGCGGCGTGTACGAGCCGACCGTCCCCAGGGTGCCGAACTTCGCCTCGGCCAGGACGACCGCCTCGGCGAACGCCATCCCCCGCCCCGGATCCGAGACGTCGAACACCCGGCGGCCGCCGAACCCGACCTGCTCGACCGGCACGCCGAGCTTTTCGGCCGCCGCCTTGGCGAGGAGCTCGCGGGCGCGCTCCGCCGCCTGGATGGCCGCGTTGCCCATCATCAGGGTGACGCGGCTGCTGTACGAGCCGAGGTCGACCGGCGTCAGGTCGGTGTCGCCGAAGACGATGCGGATGTCGTAGGGATCGATGCCCAGCACCTCGGCGACCACCTGCGCCAGGACGGTGTCGGATCCCTGGCCGATGTCGATCTCTCCGCAGAAGGCGGCGACGCCGCCGCCGCGATCGAGCTTGAGCTGCACCCCGGTGTGCGGCATGTTGTTCCAGTAGATCGGCAGCCCCGCGCCGCAGATGTAGGACGAGCAGGCGAGCCCCACCCCCTTGCCGTGCGGCAGCCGGCCGAACTTCTCCTTCCAGCCGGAGCCCGCGACGACCGCCTCGATGCACTTCCCGAGCCCCATGGATCCGACGCGCATGAAGTTGGTCGTGAGCGAGTCCGGGGGGACCAGGTGCCTCAGGCGCAGGTCGGCCGGGTCGATCCGCAGCCTTTCGGCGATCTTGTCCATCTGGACCTCGAGGGCGAAGCGCGGCTGCGGAGTGCCGTGCCCGCGCTTCGGACCGCACGGCGGCTTGTTGGTGAACACGCGCGCTCCCTGGAACCGGTAGGTCTCGACCTGGTAGGTCACCGTCTGCAGCGCGCCCGTGTAATAGGTGCTGGCCACGCCGTACGAGCCGTATCCGCCGCCGTCGAGATAGCTCTTGAAGTCCATCGCCTTGATCCGGCCGTTGCGGTTCACGCCGGTCCGGATCGACATCAGCACCGGATGGCGGCCGCGGTGGCAGTAGAAGACCTCCTCGCGCGTCAGCGTGATCTTCACCGGCCGGCCGGTCATCTGGGACAGCCGGGCGACGACGATCTCGTGGTTGAACGGGTCGCTCTTCCCCCCGAAGCCGCCGCCGTTGGGGCAGGCGATCACCCGGACGTGGGCCGGCGACATCTCGAGCACCTTCGCGAGCGCCCGGTGGACGTAGTGGGGCGTCTGGGTGCTCGACCAGACGGTCACCTTGCCGTCCGGGTCGACCGCCGCCACGGCGGCGTGCTGCTCCATGGCCAGGTGCGTGTTCCCCTCGTAGAACAGCACGTCCTCGAAGATCTCATCCGATTCGCGGAAGGCGCGGTCGACGTCGCCGAACTCGAGCGCCACCCGCTTGTGGATGTTCCCTTCGTCCCCGTAGTCGTGGATGCGCGGGGAGGGCGTGGCGATCGCCTTCTCGATGGACAGGATCGGCTCGAGCGGCGCGTACTCGACGGCGATGGCGTTCATGGCGTCGAACGCCGCATCCTCGTCGACGGCCGCCACGGCCGCCACCGGATCGCCGACGAAGCGCACCCGGTCGGGGCAGAGGGCGTGCTCGTCCTGGCTGACCGGCAGGATGCCGAACGGGATCGGCAGGTCCCTGCCGGTCAGGACGGCGAAGACCCCGGGCATCTTCGAAGCCTTCGAGGTGTCGACGCGGACGATGCGCGCATGCGGCACGGGGGCGCGGAGCAGCTTGCAGAACAGCATGCGCGGCAGGACGATGTCGTCCGCGAACTTCGTGACGCCGGCGCACTTGGACAGCCCGTCCACCTTGCGGACCGGGGTGCCGATGACCCGCAGGCCGCGATCCCCGGGCCGGGCCGCGGCTCCGCCCGGGCCCCTAGACGCGGCGGCCATAGAGCGTCTCCTCGTCCGGCTGCGCCCCGGGGTCCTTCAGGCGGCGGGCGGCCAGCTCGACCGCCTCGAAGATCTTGATGTAGCCGGTGCAGCGGCAGAGGTTCCCCGACAGCGCCTCCCGTATCTGCTGGCGCGTCGGGGCCGGATTCCCGTCGAGGAGCGCCGAGGCGGCGCAGAGGATCCCGGGAGTGCAATAGCCGCACTGCGCGGCGCCGAGCTCGGCGAAGGCGGTCTGCAAGGGATGCGGCCGTGCCCCGTCGGCAAGCCCCTCGACCGTGACGATGGGCCGATCTTCGCACTCGAGCGCCAGGACGAGGCACGAGAGCTGCGGCCTCCCCTCGATCAGGACCGTGCAGGTGCCGCACTCCCCCAGCTCGCAGCCGTGCTTGGTCCCCGTCAACCCCAGATCCTCGCGCACGACCTCGAGGAGGGTCTTGTGCGGGGCGCAGGCGACCTCGAGAGTCTCGCCGTTCACGCGAAGGCGAAGGTGGGCCTTCTCCCGTACGGGCAGAGGCGGGAGGGCGCGCGCGCGGATCGATGTCTTGCGGCCGGCCGGCCGCCGGCGGGATTTCACATTGCGGGCCATCGGGTGATCAGAACATCCGCCCCCACCCATGTCAAGTGTCCAGAGACATCCCCTGCTGCGAGTTGCGGGCCAACGACGTGGGCACCATTCTGGCGGCGGAGCGAGACACCCCTGGGCACAGGTGGCGGGCCGCGGCGCAGGGGTTGCGGGGCACGGCTCCGCCGTCGCGGATCGGCC
>DATNEZ010000113.1:0-2304 GCA_035606645.1 Binatia bacterium | reverse complement strand
CGAAGTCGGGACACCTGGTCAAGAGCCGCGCCCACGAGAATCACATCCTGTACAACCGCATCGCGGACGAGGAGGCCGGCAATTCGAGCCGGGCCATCGACCTCTCGAACGGAGGCCTGTCGTTCATCGTGGGCAATTCCCTCCATAAGGGAGCCAAGGCCGAGAACGGCGCCCTGATCACCCACGCGGCGGAGGGGGCCCGGAACCCGGTCCAGGAGATCTACGTGGCGCACAACACGATGGTCACGGACTACAGAGGCGGGACCTTCGTGGAAGTGCGCGGGAATCCCGCGGCGGTTCGAGTGATCAACAACATCTTCGTGGGCGGAAGCCCGATTCTGTCCGGACAGGGAGAGGTCTCCAGCAATCTCTCCTCGCCCGACCCCCTCTTCCTCGACCGCGCCACGCAGGACTATCGCTTACGCCCGGGGTCACCGGCGGCCGGCGCGGGGGCCAAACTCGGCACGGTGCGGGGAAACGACCTGACCGCGCGCTGGGAATATGTTCATCCCCGGGGCCGGCGAGCGCGGCGGCCCGCCGATGCGCCCGACCTGGGGGCCTATTCGCTTTCCTCGTCAGGGTCCGGCTCGACCGTCCGAAAGCCCAACGAGGATTTTCGGCTCGGTCACGACGCATTGGCTCGGGGCGATCTCGGGACCGCGTATCGTCATTTCGAGAACGTCGTCGATCGAAGCGATGACGACCTGATTGCCGAAGCCTGGGATGTCCTGCGCAAGATCGAAGCAAGCCTTCGAAGCCGGCTGGGTTCAGCGCAGGCCCTCGAAGCGATCGGAGAGACGAACGACGCAATCACGGCCTACCGGGAGATCCTCAAGGAGTTCGACGGTATTCCGGCCGCCCAGGAAGCCAAGAAGCGGATCGCAGCCCTTCGATCGTCCCCGCGGGCGGAAAATAACCAGGGGCAAGACCAAGGATAACCCGGCGGAGGCGCGTCGTGGCGTCAGGGATCCGTCAAACCCAGCGCGACGAAGAACTCGTGCTCGTTCATCGAGGTCCCCTGAGGGATCAGCGCGTGCCTCGCGATCGTCATGCGAAATGCGGGAAGGACCCACGCGAAATTCTTGCCCGCGCCGGCGGCGCTGTAGAGACTCACGGGCGGCGTCCCGGCCGCCGGCGTCTGTCCCGCGTATCCGATCCACGCCGCCCGGCCGTACGTCGTGCCGGGATTGCCGGGCACGGGATCGGCGTAAGGAGTGGGCGTTGAGATCAGGTCGACGAACTGCGGGGAGATGACCTGCGTCCCCCCGTACGATTGGGCTCCGCGATTGAGCAGGAACTGGCCCAGGCGGGCAAATTCCATCGTCGTGAACAAGGCCCCGCCTCCCATGGCGGGATCCGCTTCGTTCGGAGTGGTATTGATGGCGGACCATTTCCACACGCCGGGCCTGGAGTTCACGCGGGCCTTCAAGTACGCCATGCACATCGGGAGGGTGGAAGCGCCGTACGGGAACTGCGCGGCGCGAGTGGTTCCGAGCGCCTGGGGATTGGGCTGAAGTCCCATTCTCCGGATCAGGTAAAGGCCCAGCACTTGAAAGGGATCTCCGCCGTAGACGAAATCCGTGCCGACCCCGTCGGTCGCCGTCTTGGCGCTGATCGGCCGATTGATCGCAACGTCGAAATCGCTTCCGGCCAGCGTCCCCGCCGCCTCCAGGCCCGAGGAGAGTGTGATGAGGTGGTCGAGCGTGATCAGTGCCTTGAGAGGGTCGCTCTTCCACTCGGTGATGTAATCGGAAACCTTTTCGTCGAGACTGAGAACAATGCCGTCGTCCAGCGCCGCGGCCAGGAGGATGCCGTTCAACGTCTTGGTCGCACTGGCGACGAGCCTTGCCGTGGCCGCATTCCCGGCCTGATAGCTTTCGTGGACCGTGAGCGCGGGTTCCCCTGGGAATTCGTAGAGCATGACGAGCCCCGTTCCGGAATTGGTCGCATGCACTTGCAAAGCGGCGTTGATCTTCGCAGGAGTGACGACGCGCAGGTTTCCCGGAGAACTCGCGGACCCCAGGGCCGTGGTCACGGTCACCGGGCCGGGCTCGGCGCCGGCCGGCACGACCGCCAGGAGCGACGTCGGCGCCTCCGGCGCGAAGGCGCAGGACACGTCGCCGATTCTTACCTCCGTGATGCCGACCAGGTCCGTCCCGGTGATCCGGAACTTCCCGCCGGTCGGCGCTCCGAGGGGGTACAGCGACGAGATCGTGGGGGCGGCTCCCACGCTTCCCCCCGGAGTCTCCGGGTCGGACCCGCCATTGCTACCGCAAGCGGGAACAACCAGGATTGCGGCGAGGA
>DATNEZ010000097.1:0-5274 GCA_035606645.1 Binatia bacterium | reverse complement strand
CGTCCTCGCGGCAGCGCACCGTGAACACCCCGACCGTGGTGGCGATCAGCCCGAAGGCGCGGGCCAGAAGCGGGAAGAGGATGCCGCCCATCCCGAACACCGGATAGAGCGCGATCCCCAGGATCATGGCGCCGACGTTTTCCGCCGCGGTCGACTCGAACAGGTCGGCACCGCGGCCGGCGCAGTCGCCAACGTTGTCGCCGACCAGGTCGGCGATGACCGCCGGGTTGCGCGGGTCGTCCTCCGGGATGCCGGCCTCGACCTTGCCGACGAGATCGGCGCCGACGTCGGCCGCCTTCGTGTAGATGCCGCCGCCGAGCTGCGCGAACAGCGCGACGAACGAGGCGCCGAAGCCGAACCCGACGATCTGGAGCGGCACGTGCCGGTAGTCCTGCATCCCGCCGAACAGGTAGAACAGGCCGCCGACCCCCAGGAGGCTCATCGACACGACCGACAGGCCGCTCACCGCGCCCGCGCGCAGGGCGATCTGCAGCGCCTTGTTGAGGCTCGTCATGGCGGCCGCCGCGGTCCGGATATTGGCCCGGATCGACACGTACATCCCGATGTAGCCGGCGATGGCCGAGCAGAGGGCGCCGGTGATGAACGACAGGGTGATCTTCCAGGCCACCCCGGAGCCCATCTCGGCGATGTTCTTCACCTCGCGGTTGGCGAAATAGAAGCCGAAGATGAGGAACGCCGCCACCACCGACAACGCGGCGATGGTCCGGTACTGGCGCCTCAGGAACGCTTCGGCCCCTTCGCGGATGGCGTCCGAGATCTGGCGCATCGCGGCCGTACCGGTGTCGGCCGCCAGGACGTGCTTCGCCAGGAAAGCGGCCACGACCAGGGACAGCACGCTGATGGTGATGACCAGCGGCAGAACGGTACCGACGTCCATGAACACCCTCCTGAGCTCGTTCGGGTCGAGAGGGGCGCCACGACGTTCGTTGCGGGGGCGACCCCTCGGGGTTGTGGGGCCAGGGGGCCCCCGAAGACGCGGGAGAGTATCCTTCCTGCCCCTTTTGCGTCAAGCGGATGGAGCATCGGCGCACCGTGTTGCGCGCGCCACGGCATTAGGCTAGTCTTCGTCCCGCATCTTCGTCGGAGGCCCATGGCTCAACCGGCCGCAGCGGTCGAAGACAAGTCCACCGGCCTCATCCGCGGGCTGGGGCTTCTCGACTCGACGATGATCGTCGCCGGGTCGATGATCGGCAGCGGCATCTTCATCGTCTCGGCCGACATCGCGCGGCACACCGGGTCGGCCGGCGGGCTCATCCTCACCTGGGTCATCACCGGTCTGCTGACGGTCACGGCCGCGCTGTCGTACGGCGAGCTGGCGGCGATGATGCCGACGGCCGGCGGCCAGTACGTCTACCTGCGCGAAGCGTACTCGCCGCTCTGGGGCTTCCTCTACGGTTGGACGCTCTTCCTGGTGATCCAGAGCGGCACGATCGCGGCGGTGGGGGTCGGGTTCGCGCGCTACCTCGGCGTCCTGGTGCCGGGGATCTCGCCGACCGCGTGGATCGTCGAGCCGATCAACGTCTCGGCGAACTATGCGCTCAGCCTGTCGCGGCAGCAGCTCGTGGCGATCGTGATGATCGCCTTCCTGACCTACCTCAACACGCGCGGCCTGAGGGTCGGCAAGATCATCCAGAACGTCTTCACGTCGGCCAAGACCCTGTCGCTCGTGGCCCTCATCGTCCTGGGCGTGGTCATCTTCCGGAACGCCGAGGTCGTGGCGGCGAACTTCGCCGGGATGTTCACCCCGCGCGATCCCCTGACCATAAGGCCCGATGTCTCCTTCATGCCGGCCGTCACGGCCGCGAGCGGCCTGTTCGGCCTGGTCGTCGCGTTCTGCGTGGCCCAGGTGGGATCGCTCTTCTCGTCCGACGCCTGGAACAACATCACCTTCATCGCCGGCGAGGTGAGGGACCCCAAGAGGAACGTCCCCTTGTCTCTGGCCCTCGGCACCGGGCTGGTGATGGCGCTCTATGTCCTGGCCAGCCTCGCGTACCTGTGCGTGCTGCCCCTGGCCGGCATCCAGCACGCCCCCGACGACCGGGTCGCCACGGCCGCCCTGCAGGCGATCTTCGGCAACGTCGGCGCGGCGATCATGGCGGTGGCGATCGTCATCTCGACCTTCGGGTGCAACAACGGGCTGATCCTCGCCGGGGCCCGGGTGGTCTATGCCATGGCGCGCGACGGCCTGTTCTTCCGCTCGACCGGGACCCTCAACGACCGCCACGTTCCGGGGATGGCCCTGGTCATCCAGGGGATCTGGACCGCCTTCCTCGTCCTGCCGCGGACCCGCCTGCGCGACGCCGCGGGGAGCCCCCTGCTCGATCCGGTGACCGGGGCCGAGACGTACGGCAACCTTTACAGCAACCTGCTCGACTATGTCATCTTCGCGGCCGTGACCTTCTACGTCCTGACCATCGCCGGCATCTTCGTGCTGCGGCGCAAGCGGCCGGAGGTCGAGCGCCCGTACCGCGCCTTCGGCTATCCGATCGTCCCCATCCTGTACATTCTCGCTTCGACGATCATCCTGCTCGTCCTGATCACCTACAAGACGCAGACGACCTGGCCGGGCCTGGTCATCATGCTGACGGGGCTGCCGGTCTACTTCCTCTGGCGGCGGCTGGGCGGGGCGACGGCCGCCAGGTAGGCCAGTCCGCGGGGCCGAAACCCCGCGAATCAAGTTGAAACCCCGTCCCTCTCGCCGTAGGCTTCAGGACATCGCCGCCGCCTTTCCACATCGTGGTCAACATGCGCCATGCGCCAGTCGGTTCCTCACGGAAGTTTCATGTGACCTCGGGTGATGCTTTGGCGACAATACAGGCAGAGAGCCATCGCCGGGCTCGGAGCAGCTTCGCTTGCTAGACATCTGAGGAGGGGACACCGTGACACACCCTGCCGACGGATCCGCCCGACGAGCCTGCCTGCGCGCAATCCCAGTCGTTGTTTCCCTGGCGGCGTTGGCCGCCGTGGGGATGGCCCTCCTCGCGGCCCCCGCCGGGGTGGACGAAGAGGACCCCTTCATCGCGAAGCTGATGGAGATGGACGCCAGGAAGATGGCCGGCCTGCATCTGCCACCGGCGACCCTCCGGCCCGCCGGGTTCGCGGTCTTCGGGAAGGACTTCGAGTCCCCTCGGCGCGTCGATGGCGATCCGAAGGGGCTGCTGCGCACCAACATCGCGGACATCGACCCGAAGAACCCGGAAGCGGCCCTGCGCGGCCTGCCGGCGGATCTGAAGTTCGGGGACACCGAGGTCACGCGCCTGGGGGCCAGAGGACATCTGGCCCACGGACCGAACTACCTCATGCTGAAGCCGGAGGCGATCGCGGCGAAGGGGCTGGACGCCGTGCTCGACGGCATCCGCAAGGACGTCAAGACGATCATCGACTACCGCGCGAACTCGACGATCCTGGCGTACGTCGAGGCGGGGCAGATCGGCAAGCTCCGGCAGAACGAGGACGTGGCGTTCTTCTACGCGATGCCGCCGGGGGACAAGATTGACATGACGTCAGGCCGGCGGCCGCTGATCAACAAGGAGAGGGCGCTCGACCCGACGTTCCTGCTCGAGATTGCGATGGTGCCGGGCAGCGGCGCCGCCGCGAAGGACCGTCTGGCGAAGGCTGCCGGCGTGCAGGATGTGGCCGATTACGGAGTGGACGGCTCCTCCTACCTGGTCAAGGCCGACCATAAATCGCTCGCGAAGATCGCCCGCCTGCCCGAGGTCCTGCACATCCAGGAATCGCTGGAGATGATGCAGCTGAACTCGCGGGTCCCGGTGATGGTCCAGGCCGGCTCGGCGGAGGACGCCCACTTCATCCGTCCCTTCGATGACGCAGGCGTGGACGGCGGCGGCATCGACACGAACACGGACGGGCAGAGGGTGAACAACGGTACGGACACGGTGCCGCCTCAGCTGGTGGGCGTCATCGACAACGGCATCTCGGCCGACACGCCGAGCTTTTCGCAGACCGCCACGCAGGTTGGCACCGTCCTCCAGCCGTTCCCGTCGTCGGTCCACCGCAAGGTGCACTCGATCATCGCGTTCCGTGACAACGGCGACGACTGCGACGGCGTGCTGGACGGAGCGGGCAGCCACGGCAACATCGTGGCGAGCGCGATAGCCGCCTGGCCGAGCGGCGTGGGTGTGTTCGCCACCCGGTCGGGGATCGGCGAGGGCGATCAGCCGCGCAACGCCAACCTCGACGGCGTGGCCAAGGGGGCTCGCATCATCGTGAGCGATGTGGCCGGCCGGCCCCTGTGCACCATCAACTCCCTGATCGAGAGAGGGGGGAACGTCGATCCGGCAAGCCTGTCGGCCCGACTGAACGAGCTGATCTGCCCCAAGACCGGCGGCACGGGGACCTGCTCCGGCATCGTGGGCGGCGCCACCGAGGCGCACCTGGCGGTCACGCCGTTCGGCGCCCCGGACAACTTCTCGACCGTCCAGTTCCTGGCAAGCAACGGCACGTACCCGCAGCAGGCGGCGGACATCGACACCTTCCTGTACAACAACCGGGACTTCATGGTGTTCGCCCCGGTCGGCAACAACGGCGGGCTGTTCGGCACGGGCCGCGTTGGGCTGATGCTGGTGGTCATCCCCGACCTGTTCAACGGCACGGCGGCCGACGAGGTCCCGACCGTCCAACGGCGGATCCAGACGCAGCCCCCTTCGACCGCCAAGAACCTGGTGTCGGTCGGCGGCACCCGCGCCGACACGGTGACCCTGTTCGGCACGAACGACCAGGAGAACAACACGGCTGCGTTCAGCTCGAAGGGCCCGGCGACGCCTGAGTCGCTGCGCATGGCCCCCATCATCATGGCTCCCGCCACCGACCTGATTCCGGCGTTCGAGACCGCCTCGATCTCCGCCTTCCGCAGCCGCGACAACAACAATGTGAATCCCGTCGACGCCCAGATTGACGAAGGGAACTTCGGGACCTCCTACGCGGCCGCCTACATCACGGGGGCCGGGGCCCTCATCCGGGACTACTTCGCCCAGGGCTTTTACCCGACTGGCGACCGCGTGACGGCCAACCGGGTGCCGAACGTCTCGGGGGCCCTGGTGAAGGCCGCCATGGTGGCCTCGGCCAGGTTCGGCGTCCTGGTGGGGACGCAGGGACAGGATGTCAACGAGCGGAACCTGCGCCGCACGCGCGGCATGAACCTCGGGTCGCCGGGCGGCACGTTCGTCGGCGTCATGGGGAACAGCGAGCAGGGGTACGGACGTGCGGTCATCAGCCACGTCCTCCCTCTGGCCA
>DATNEZ010000096.1:0-7118 GCA_035606645.1 Binatia bacterium | reverse complement strand
CGCGCTCAATCCCCACGCCATGTACCGGACGCCGATCACCGCGGACGACTTCGTCCGGTCGCCGGTCGTGGCCGACCCGATCAACATCCTCGACTCGGCGGGGATCTGCGACGGCGCGGCGGCCCTCCTCGTCGCCCCCTCGTCCGAGGCGCGCCGGGGCCGCCGCCCGCCGGTGCGCGTCGCCGCCTCGACGTGCGCGACCGACACCCTGGGGCTAGCCGAGCGCCGCGATGCGCTGGTCTGGCAGGCGGTGGCCGACTCGGCGCGGCTGGCGTACGACCAGGCAAGGGTCAAGCCGAAGGACATCGACTTCTTCGAGGCGCACGACGCCTTCACGATCGTCTCGGTGCTGACCCTCGAGGCGTGCGGCTTCGCCGACCGCGGCAGCGCCCTGAAGCTCGCCGCCGAGGGACGGATCGCCCTCGAGGGGGACATCCCCATCTGCACGATGGGCGGACTGAAGGGACGAGGCCACCCGGTCGGCGCCAGCGGCGCCTACCAGCTCGTGGAGTGCGTCCTGCAGCTGCGTGGAGAGGCCGGCGCCGCGCAGGTGAAGGGGGCGACGATCGGCATGGCGCAGAGCGTCGGCGGCTCCGGCTCGGTCGCCGTCACCCACATCCTGGCGACCTGATGGAGCTGCCCCGCTACCACCGCCTGCGCGGAGCGTACTACCGGCTCGAGGGGAGCGTTTGCTCCGCCTGCGATCGCCGCTTCTTTCCGCCGCGCCCCGTCTGCCCGTCGTGCAAGTCGCAGGGACTCGGGACGTTCGCCTTCTCCGGCCGTGGCACCCTGTATTCCTGGAGCCGCGTGGTGCAGCCGCCGCACGGCTTCGCCTCGATCGCTCCCTACGACGTCGGCATGGTGCGGCTCGAGGAGGGGCCGCTGGTCACCGCCCAGCTGGCCGACACCGAGGGGGTGGCGCTCGAGATCGGCATGCCCGTGGAGATGGTGACGCGCACCATCCAGGACGCCGAGGAGCACGGCTACATCGTGTACGGCTACAAGTTCCGCCCCCTCCTCCGCCCGGGCGGGACCGCCGGTCCGTGAGCCGCGCCGAGCGCGTCCTGGCGCTTTCGGAGGCGGCCGCCCTGGCCAGGGACGGCATGACCATCGGGCTGTCCGGCTTCTCCTACCAGAACCCCCCGATGGAGATGGTGCGCGCCCTGATCCGCCGACACCTGAAGGACCTGACCCTCGTCTCGGGGCCGACCGCCGGAATCGAGACCGATCTTCTGATCGGCGCCGGCTGCGTGCGGCGCGTGGTGACCGCAGGCGTGGTCTTCGAGCGTCTCGCGCCGATCGCCCCCGCCTTCCGGCGCGCCGCCGAGCGCGGCGAGATCGAGGTCTGGGAATGCGACGAGTGCATCTGGCACCTGGCCCTGAAGGCGGCCGCCTGGGGGATGCCGCACATCCTGTGGCGGGGCGGCGTCGGCAGCTCGCTGCCGGAGCTGAACCCGGATCTGCGCGAGGTCGAGGAGGACGGCCGCCGCTACCTGCGCGTGCCGCCGGTGCAGCCGGACATCGTCTTCCTGCACGCCGCCGAGGCCGACCCTTTCGGCAACGTACGGGTCGCCCGCGAGGCCTACCTGGGGCGCAGCTTCTCGGAGCGCGCGCTTGCGCTCGCCTGCCGCGGTCCGGTCGTCGCGACGGTCGAGCGGCTCGTCGACCCCGACGAGGTGACCGCAGCGCCGGAAAGAACGCTGCTGCGCGGCGCGCTGGTGGTCGAGGCGCCGGGGGGCGCCCACCCCGGAGGCGTCAGCGGCCGGTACGTGCCGGACCTCGAGCACTGCCGCGAGTACGTCGAGGCCGGGGAGGCCCGGCGGCGGGGGGACCCGGTCCCGTTCCAGCGCTACCTCGAGCGCTACGTGTACGGCGCCGAGGGGCCGGACGACTATCTGCGGGCCATCGGCCCCGATCGCCTCGAGCGGCTCGCATCGAGGCCGGTGTGAACGGCGGGCGCGACGCACAGGGCGGTTCCCCCGGGAGGGTCGGCCCCCGTCTCGTGGCCGGCCGCCTCGACGTGGCGCGCCTCCTGGCCTGCGTGCTGGCGCGCGAGCTGCGCGACGGGGAGATCGTCGCCTTCGGGCTGCACGCCGAGCTGCTCCTGGCGGCGGCCCTCCTGGCGCAGCGGCTGCACGCGCCGAACCTCGTGATCCGGCACGGGCTGCGCGTCGAGCGCGGGGCCGATCTGCAGCCGGCGGCATGGACCGCGGAGCGCGCCTCGCGGTCCCACGAGACGATCGAGTATCTCGAGTCCCACGACGCCATCCTCGACGTCGCGAACCCGGCCTCGCCGCTGCGGTTCTGCGATGTGTTTCTCGTCGGGGGCCTGCAGATCGATCGGGAGGGGAGCACGAACCTGATCGGCATCAAGGGACCGGACGGCCGGATGAGCGTGCGCGGTCCCGGCTCGATCGGCACGACGTCGATCGGAACGCTGGCGCGGCACGTGATCCTGTTCTCCGGCGATCACACATCGCGGCGCTTCGTCGAGCGGGTGGACTACGTCTCGGTCCCGGGCTGGCGCCGCAGGGCCGCCGCCGGGCTCGAGAAGGGGCCCTCCCTGTGCGTGACGCCCCTGGCGGTCTTCGAGTTCCAGGACGGCTCGATGCGGCTGCGGTCGGTCCACGCGCACGCCTCCGAGGAGGACGTGCGCCGGCGCACCGGCTTCTCCCTCCCCGCAGGGGCCGTGCCGAGGACGCCGCCTCCGACTGCGGCGGAGCGGGCGGCGCTCGAAGTGGTCGATCCGTTCGACCGCCTGGCGGCCGTGGATCTCCGGCCGGACGGGGGAGAGGCATGAGCCGGGTCGCAAGCCTGCGCGAAGCGGTCGGGACGATCCGGGACGGGGAGCTCCTGACCCTGGGCGGGTTCCAGCTGAACCGCGCCCCGATGGCCCTGGTGCATGAGCTCATCCGGCAGGGCCGGCGCGACCTGCGCATCGTCTCGGTGCCGAACCCCCTGCCCCTGGATCTGCTCGTGGCGGCCGGGGCGGTGGCCGAGGCGGAGTTCGGCTTTCTCGGTTTCCAGTACGAGGACGGCTTCGTGGTCGCCCCGACGGTCAGGAGGGCCATCGAGCAGGGGACGCTGCGATTCAGGGAGCGCGACGTGTACGAGATCGTGCAGGGGCTGAGGGCGTCCGCCCTGGGGCTGCCGTTCCTGGCCGCTCCGGGCGGAACCGGCTCCGACTACGCCCGTGTCAACAAGACCAGGGAGATCGCCGATCCCGTGACCGGCGACCGGACCCCGGTCTCCCATGCGATCCGGCCGGACGTCGCCCTTCTGCACGTCCAGATGGCGGACCGAAGGGGGAACCTGCGCGTCGACGATCCCTACGCCGACGATCTCCTGGCGCGCGCGAGCCGGCGGGTGATCGCCTCCGCAGAGAAGATCGTCGATCGGATCGACGAGCCGACGATCCCGGGAGCGTTCGTCGACCTGGTGGTCGAGGCGCCCGGCGGGGCGTTTCCCACGACCTGCCACCGCGCCTATCGCTACAGCCTCGACCACCTGAGAGGCTATGTCTCCCTCGCTTCGGCCGGCCGGCCCGGGGACTACCTGGACCGGTACGTCAAAGGGACGCGCGACCATGCCGCCTTCCTGGCGGCCGTCGAGAGCCCCGGCGGGTGGGAAGGGCCCGACGCGCCGGGCGCCCCGTCGACCGTCGGCGGGACGCGGCCGGTCCCCGCGGCCGGATGGGACGCGGCGCGGCCGGCGGACCGCCTGGTCGTCGAGATGGCGCGCCTGATCCAGGACGGGGACGTCGTCGCCACCGGCGTGGCGTCCGCCCTGCCGATGCTGGCGGTCGCCCTGGCGCGCGCCACGCACGCCCGCGGACTGACGTATATCAACTGCGTCGGCGCCATCGATCCCGACGTCCGGTCGGCCGCGCCGACGTCCGTCGATCCGCAGCTCCTCGAGCGCTGCGAAGGACGGATCTCCCTTCCGGGGCTCTTCGACCTTGCGCACCGGGGCGGGATCGACCTGATGTTCTTCGGGGCCGCCCAGGTGGACGCCCTGGGGCGCACCAACCTGACCTGCATCGGCGACTACGAGCGCCCCCGGGTCAAGCTCCCGGGCCCGGCGGGCTCGTCCTCGATGCGGCCGCATGTTCCGAAGATCGTGATCACGGTGCCGCGGCACTCGCCGCGCGCGCTCGTCGGCGAGGTCGACTTCGTCACCACGGCGGCCGTCCCGGCGAACCGCGAGACGACCGTCGTTACCGACCTCGCGCTCTTCGCCCTGCGCTCGGGACGGCTCGCGCTCGTGTCGCAGCGCGAGGGTGCCCGGCCCGACGAGGTGCGCGAGCGGACCGGGTTCGAGTTCGAGGGGAACGGGGAGACGGCCCCCGGTCCGACGGAAAGCGAACAGCGCGCCCTGGCCTCGCTGGATCCCGCCGGGATCCGGCACGCCATGGTGTGACGGGCGCCCCCGGGGCGCGGGCTCGAGAGCCGGAGGAGAAGAGCGATGGGAGATCGGATGATGCGGGCGATCGTGATGCGGGAGTTCGGCGGACCGGACAAACTGCGCCTCGAGGAGGTGGAGGCGCCGGATCCGGGATCGCTGCGCGAGCGCGAGGTCCTGATCAAGGTGAAGGCGGTCGGGGTGTGCTACCACGACATCATCAACCGTCTCGGCAACCTGCCGCGCACCAAGCTCCCCTCGATCCTGGGGCACGAGATCGCCGGCGAGGTCGTGGCGGTCGGACACGGCGTGCCGGCGCTCCGTCCGGGGGACCGGGTCGCCACGATCCAGCGGGTCCACTGCGGCCGCTGCGACCTGTGCAAGCGGGGGCGGTCGACCCTGTGCAAGGAGGGGGTCTTCTTCGGCGAGGAGATCCCGGGCGGCTACGCCGAGTTCGTCGTGGCGGAGGAACAGGGCCTGGCCAGGATCCCGGACGGGCTGCGCGACGAGGAGGCCTGCATCTGCGCCTGCACCATCGGGACCGCCCTGCACGTGGTCCGCGCCCGGGGCGGCGTGCAGCTCGACGAGACCGTGCTCATCACCGGCGCCTCGGGCGGGGTCGGGCTCCACACCATCCAGGTCTGCCGGCTGATCGGCGCCCGCATCATCGCGGTGACCTCCTCGCCGCAGAAGGCCGATCGCCTGAAGGAGGCCGGGGCCGACGAGGTGATCGTCGCCCCGAACCTCAAGTTCGCGGAGGCGGCGCGCCGCCTGACCGGCGGCCGCGGCGTGGACGTGGCGCTGGAGATCACCGGGGCGCTCACCTTCGACCAGGCCATTCGCTCCCTGGCCCCCGCCGGCCGCCTGATCGTCGTCGGCAACCTCGAGACGAAGCCGGTGTCGTTCATGCCCGGCCTGGTCATCCTGAAGGAGCTCGAGATCAAGGGCTCGTTCGCGACCACGACACCCGAGCTGTCGGAGTCGTTCCGCCTGGTCGCCGAAAAGAAGGTCCGTCCCATGGTGTCGCGCCTCATGCCCCTGGCCGACGCGGCCAAGGCGCACCAGATGCTCTATGACCGCCAGGTCACGGGGCGCATCGTGCTCCAGGTGTAGCGGAGCGCCTGGACCCCGGTTTCGGGCTCCGACGGCCGTTGACACGGGCGCGCCGTCCCGGAGTATAATTCGCGCCCCAAAACCATCAGTCCAGCGAAGTCGCGTCCACGCGGGGCCTCGATCCATGCCAGGGAACGCCAAAGGAGGGGGACGGGAGCGCCCGCCGCAGCCGACTGCTCCGCCGCCCGCGCTCGCCGCGCGTCCGGTCTCGTCGGGGCGGCGCCTCACGTACAAGGACGCCGGCGTCGACATCGACGCCAAGATGCGCGCCATCCAGAAGATCCGGCTGATCGCCCGGGGCACCTTCAAGAAGGGAGTCCTGAGCGACATCGGGTCGTTCGGCGGACTGTACGACCTGGCCGCCGCGGGGCCGCTGCGCCGCCCGATCCTCGTGAGCAGCACCGACGGAGTCGGCACCAAGCTCAAGGTGGCGATTCTCGCCGGCCAGCACAAGACCATCGGCATGGACCTGGTCAACCACTGCATCAACGACATCCTGGTGCAGGGGGCGGTCCCCCTGTTCTTTCTCGACTACATCGCCATGGGGAAGGTGGACGCCGCCGTGATGACCGACGTGGTGTCGGGCCTGGCGCGGGCCTGCCGTGAGGCGGGCTGTGCCCTGATCGGCGGGGAGACCGCCGAGATGCCCGATCTGTACAAGCCGGCAGACTACGACCTGGCCGGGTTCATCGTCGGCGTGGTCGATCGCGACCAGGTCATCGACGGGACCCGCATCGCGTCGGGGGACGTGCTGATCGGCCTGCCGTCCTCGGGGCTGCACACCAACGGCTACTCGCTGGCCCGGAAGATCTTCTTCGAGCGGCGGCGGTTCAGGCCGGACACCCGGCTGCCGGAGCTGAACCGGACGGTCGCCGAGGAGCTCCTGCAGGTGCACCGGTCCTACCTGCCGGCGCTGCGCGGGTTGATCACGACCGGCGCCGTCTACGGCCTGGCGCACATCACCGGCGGCGGCTTCACCGACAACATTCCCCGCATCCTGCCGCGCGGCATCGCGGCGCGCATCGACGTCGGGACCTGGCCCGTGCCGCCGGTCTTCGACTATCTGAAGGCCGAGGGGCGGATCGACGACGACGAGATGTTCCGGACGTTCAACATGGGCATCGGCATGGTCCTGGTGGTGCCGCTCCACCGGGAGAGCGAGGTCGTGAAGCACCTCGAGGGGCGCGGCGAGAAGCACTTCCGGATCGGCGAGATCGTCCGGGGCAACCGGAACGTGATCTACGCGCGGGGGAGCGAGCCGGCCCGCGCCGGCGCCCGGCCCGCGGCGAGGGAGTGAGGCATGCAGCTCTACGTGTGGTATCTCACGATCATGAGCCTCCTGTTCACGGCGAGCGCCGTCGTCCTGTTCGGGGCGGCCCTGGGGCAGGCGCTGCGCCGCCGCCTCGAGCGCGCCGCCATCTACCTCGGCCTGACGGCCCTGTCCTTCGTCGTGGCGGCCGGGTTCTACTTCTTCCGCCGTCTCCTCTGAGGGAGTCACCGTGCCCGAGAGGACGCCCTCCGGGAACCTGATCGGCATCCTGATCTCGGGGCGAGGCTCGAACCTCGTCGCGATTCTCGATCGCATCGACGCGGGCGGCCTCGAC
>DATNEZ010000093.1:0-2290 GCA_035606645.1 Binatia bacterium | reverse complement strand
CGCACGCGTCGCGGCGCACGTCGACCTGGTGCTGGCGATCCTGCGCACGGGGCGGCCGAAACCCGCGGAAGCGGCGGCGCGCCGCGCGCTGAGCCTTTTCCCGCAGTCGGCCCCCATCCTCTCCGTCCTGGGGGCGGCGCTCGCCGAGCAGGGGGACTTCCAGGCCGCGGCCGATGAGTATGCCCTGGCGGTGGCCGCCGATCCGGCCGACAATTTCGGCCTGGCGAGGGGACAGCTGCCGCTGGCGCTCGCCGCCGCCGGCCGCCACCTGGAGGCGCGCCGGGCGCTGCGCGGATCGATCCCGCCGCTCCCGGACGTCCTGTATCGCGAGGCGTGGACGTTCGCGCGCGACTCGTTCCGCGACAAGAAGTACAACAGCCAGGACTGGTCCGCATGGAGGACGCGCTATCGCGGTGCTTTGCGCAGCGAGGAGGACGCCTGCCGCGCCATCGCGGCGATGCTCGGCTCGCTCGGCGATCCGTACACCCGGCTGCGCGATCCCGAGGAGACCTCGGCCCTGTTCCTGTCGCCGCGAGGCGCGTCGTCGGCGACCGATCCGCTGGGCCGGGCGGCCCTGCAGAGCCGGACCGTGGCCACCGGCGAGCTGCCCGGCGGCCTCGGCTACATCCGGCTGGGCAATTTTACGGACCCGGGAATGGTGGCCGAAGTGCGCGCCGCCCTCGAGCGGATGCGCCGGACGGAGGGGATCGTGCTCGACCTGCGGGGCAACGGCGGGGGCCTCGGGCGATCGGCGGACGCCATCGGCGACCTGTTCGTCGGCCCGGGGAAGGAGGCCGGCGTCGACGTCGGGCCGCTCGGGGAAACGACCCAGGTGACGGGGGGGGACGGTGCCCTGACCGACAGCCCTCTCATCGTGCTGGTGGACGGCCAGACCGGAAGCGCCGCCGAGCGGCTGGCTCGCACGCTCGAGGTCACCGGGCGCGCGACCCTCTCCGGGGACGCGACGTTCGGCAAGGGGCGGGCGCAGGTGTCGCGCGTCCTTCCCGGCGGCGCGACCGTCCTGGTGTCCGCGAGCGAGATGCTCGGCCCCGACCGCCGGCCGATCCAGGGGAAGGGCCTCCAGCCGGGCCGGAGCGTCGAGCCTTCCGCCCCGGCCCCGCAGAATCCGTAGGAGCGGTGCTAAGATACGCGCCCGATGCGACGCCCGAAGGCGCCCGACGCCGTTCCCACAGGCCTCCGCGAGCGCGTCCGAAGCCGAGCGCTGGCGATCGTCGCGAGCCTCGCTCCGGGCGCCGCCCCGCAGGGGCTCGGCGGCTTCTGGGCCAACGCCTGGCCGTTTCCGGCCGTCGTCTTCTCCGCCTTCCTGATCTCCTGGGGCGCCGAGTGCGCCCAGTTCCTGGTGTCGCAGGGGATGGCGCTGGCGATCCTGGCCTGGCTCCAGGCCATGCCGGAGTTCGCCGTCGAAGCGGTCATCGCCTGGTCGCAGCAGATCCACTTCATGACCGCGAATTTCACCGGCTCGCTGCGGCTCCTGGTCGGATTCGGATGGCCCCTGATCTTCTTCGTCGCCGCGCTCGGGACCTGGGCGCGCGAGCGGCGCCTGCTGCGCACCATCCGTCTCGACGAGGAGCATTGCATCGAGGTGCTGGCCCTCGGCCCGCCCATCCTCTATTTCCTGTTCATCTACTTCAAGGGGACGCTGACGCTCGTCGACGCCGGCGTCCTGATGGCCCTCTACGTCCTGTATCTCTGGGTGCTCAAGAAGGTGCCGCCGCGGGAGGCCGAGGAGATCGAGGACCTCGAGGCGATCCCGCGCCGCGTCATGCGCCTGTCCCGGCGGGGGCAGGTCATCGCGATCACCCTGTTCTTCGTGGTCGGCGGCGCCATCCTGATGATCGCCGCGGAGCCGTTCCTGCACAGCATGCTGCGCTTCGCCGTGTACTTCGGCGTGTCGGAGTACCTGTTCATCCAGTGGGTCGCGCCGTTCCTCTCCGAGTTCCCGGAGAAGATCAGCGCCCTGTACTGGGCGCGGCGCCCTGGCAAGTCGCCGATGGCCCTGATGAACATGGTCTCGGCGAACGTGAACCAGTGGACCATGCTCGCCGCGATGATTCCCATCGTCTATAGTTTCAGCGTGGGGGCGCCCACGAGCATTCCCTTCGACGATTTCCAGCGGTCGGAGATCCTGCTGACGGTCGCGCAGTCGATGCTCGGACTCCTGCTCCTGTCCAACATGTCCTTCCATATTGTTGAGGCGGGCGGGATCCTGTGCCTCTGGGGCGTCCAGCTCGTCGTCCCCCACCTGCACACGGAGGTCACCCTCGTCTAT
>DATNEZ010000502.1:0-3069 GCA_035606645.1 Binatia bacterium | reverse complement strand
CGCCCGAGCCCGAGGTCCTTCGCGTCGGAAAGCGCGAGGTCCCGTTTCTCCTGCACGCGCTCGGAGGTCCTGGTGCGCATCGGTCTCCCCGTTAGACGGCCGTTCCCCGGCCCTATGATACCCGCCGGGCGCCCGCGGAGCGAGTCGCCCGGCCGCTTCGCCCGCCGGCCGGCGCGGCCTGCCCGGCGGCCCCCGATCCCGGCTCGGCGTAGACCCCCCGGACCGCGTCCTCGGGCTCGGGCATCCGGCTGGCGCGGCTCTCGAGCGCCTCGCGCTCGGCCGCGTCCACCTCGGCGATGACGGCCGCCTCGGCCTCCTGCAGGACGCGCAGGTTGGCCTTGCGCCGGTCCGCAGCGCCCAGGCGTCGCCGCCCGCCGTCCAGGGCGGGGGCGTCCTCCATAAGATAGGCCTCGTAGGTCCCGATGGGGTCCCGCAGGCCCCAATACTGGAATGTTTCGGGACCGAACAGGGCCCTCCCCTCCGCCTCGTCGTGGGTGGCGTGCCCCCCCATGCGGAAGGTGCGGGCGTTGAGGATGAACGGCCCCTCCCCCTTGCGGCAGCGTCCGGCCAGGAGACGCGTGGCGGCGTAGACGTCCAGGACGTTGTTCCCCTCGCACGACAGCCCGTCGACGCCGTAGGCCGGGCGCAGCGCCTCCATCGGTCCGCGGCTGTGCTTCTCGACGCGCGTGCCGAGGGCCACCTGGTTGTTCTGCACCACGAAGATCACCGGCACCTTGAGGACGGCGGCGAAGTTCAGCCCCTCGTGGAAGGCGCCGGTCCGGGTGGCGCCGTCCCCCGCCCACGTGAGCCCGACCCTTTTTTCGCCCCTCTGCCGGAACGCCAGGCCGATGCCGGTGAAGACCGGCACGAAGCTTCCCATCTGGCTGGCCGGCGGGATGATGCCGAGCGACGGATCGCCGGTGTGCAGGTCCCGGCCCCGCGTGATCTGGTCGCCGGTGCCCAGGTAGGCCTTCAGCATCTGCGCCACCGGCATGCCCATCTCCCCGCAGGCGCCGGCGTTCCTTATCATCGGACCCGCGATGTCCTCCTTCTCGAGCGCGTGGACGCTGCCGACCGTGACCGCCTCCTCGCCCGTGCCGAGCCAGGCCTTCGAGATCACCCCCTGCCGCACCCAGCGCTTCAGGGTGATGTCGGTGAGCCGGCTGCGCAGCAGCCCCTTGTACAGCGTCAGGAGGACCGGCGGGCCGAGCCCCTCGACGATCCGCAGCCGGCGCGGATCCTGGCGCAGGACCTGGCGGTACTCGGCCATCACGCCGGGATCGGGCGCGAACTCGACGTACTCGGGAGGATCGAACGCCTTGTGGCGCTTCATCGCCTCATCAGGTCCTTCATCTCGCGCACCGCGCGCTCCATCCCGACCAGGGCGGCCCGCGCCACGATCGAGTGGCCGATGTTCAGCTCCTCGATCTCGGGGATCCGGGCGATGGCCCGGACGTTCCGGTAGTTGAGGCCGTGGCCGGCGAGCACCCGGATGCCCAGCTTGGACGCGGCGCGGGCCGCCTGCGACACCTTGTCGGCCTCGGCGGCGGCCTGGGCCGGCTTCATCGCCTCCGAGTACTTGGCGGTGTTGATCTCGATGACGCCGATCTCCAGCTTGGCGATCGCCTTGATCTGATCGTAGTCGGGATCGACGAACACCGAGACCTCGCACCCCGCCGCCCTCAGGTCCTGCGCGGTCTTGCGGATCAGGTTCTGGTTCAGCAGGACGTCCAGGCCGCCCTCGGTCGTGACCTCCTCACGGCGCTCCGGGACCAGGGTCACGGTGTCCGGCTTGTGCGTCGAGGCGACGGTGACCATCTGCGGCGTGGCGGCGGCCTCGAGGTTGAGGCGCGTCGCGATCGAGCGCCGCAGCAGGTCCACGTCGCGGTCCTGGATGTGCCGCCGGTCGCCGCGCAGGTGGATGGTGATCTGGTCGGCCCCGGCCATCTCCGCCAGGATCGCGGCCGCGACGGGATCCGGGTCGCGCGAGCGGCGCGCCTCGCGCAGGGTGGCGACGTGGTCGACGTTCACTCCGAGCCTCACCGGATCCATCGGTCCTCCTTCGCGCGCCTCATGCGTCCCTCCCGATCGCCTTCTCGATGACCGACCTCAGCCGGGCGGCCGCCTGCTCGACGGCATCGAGCGACTCCCCCTCCACCATGATGCGCGCCTTCGGCTCGGTGCCCGAGTAGCGCACCAGCACCCGCCCGCCGGTGCCCAGCCGCCGCTCCTCCTCGCGGATCGCGGGGCCGATGCCCGGGTGGACGTCGAGCGGAGGGCGCTCGCGCACCGGCACGTTCAGGAGCACCTGGGGGCACGGCTTCACGGTCGAGGCCCAGGCCGCCAGGTCGAGTCCCGTGCGCCGCAGCAGGTCGAGGAACAGGAGGGCGGTGAGGAGGCCGTCTCCGGTCGTCGCCCGCTCGAGGAAGATGATGTGCCCCGACTGCTCGCCGCCCAGCACGTGCCCGCCGCGCTGCATCTCCTCGAGGACGTACTTGTCGCCCACGGGGGCGCGCAGCAGGCGGATCCCTTCCGACCCGAGCGCGCGCTCGAGCCAGAGATTGCTCATCACGGTCCCCACGACGCTCCCGGTGCGCAGGCGCCCGGACGCCTTCAGGTCCATCGCCGCCAGGAAGAGGACGTAATCGCCGTCCAGGATGCGGCCGGCGGCATCGACGATCTGGCAGCGATCGGCGTCGCCGTCGAACGCCAGGCCCAGCCGGGCCTTCCGGCTCCTCACCTCGGCGGCCAGGTCTTCGGGATGGAGGGCGCCGCAGGCCTCGTTGATGTTGCGCCCGTCGGGGCTGGCGTGGATGGAGGTCACGGCGGCCCCGCAGCGCTCCAGGATCTCGGGGGCGAGATCGGACGCGGCGCCGTTGGCGCAATCGACGACGAGGTGCCATCCCTCAAGAGGCGAGCCGGCCTCGATCGTGCTCCGCAGCCAGGCCAGGTAGCGCTCGCGGAGCTCCCGGGGCCCGAGACCCGGCGGCCCGGGCCGGGGATCGCCGGTCGGGCCGGGGCCCTCCGGGCGCGCCGCCGCGGCGCCGTCCAGGACGAGCCGCTCGATCT
>DATNEZ010000077.1:0-11268 GCA_035606645.1 Binatia bacterium | reverse complement strand
ATCTCCGCACGCTGCAGGGGTTCGTGTCGGCGCCCATCAACCTGGCATTCCAGCCCCGCCCCGGCGACCTGGAAATGTCGATGTTCCACATCGCCGACCTGATGGCGGCCGGTCACGGCATCTCAGGTCCGGCGGGCTCGGAATGCGTCGACTGCGCGGACGTCCAGATTCAACTGGACGGCGATCCCGATTCCTCGGTGGACGATTGGAAGACCTGGGACAATCTCGTGCCGTTCCAGAACGCGTACGACTACGTGGCGGGGGCCTGGTCCCAGTTCTCCCCCGGCTACTATTGCCGGTTCACGCCCGGCGACACCGGTTCGGGACCTCCCGCGCCACGGGGCGTTCACGAGACCATGTGCTTCCCCCAGGGGGCCTGGGCCTTCTGCGGCAGCGTGTTCGGGACATCGGCCGCGACCACCAACCGCTGCCCAGGCCCGGGCAGCCTCGATCCGTCGGGCGTCGGTGTCTGGGTCGAATCGAAATTCAAGCTGGCGGACTACGCTGGACACCGGGTGCGCATCCGCTGGATCGCGTCGACCTGGGAGTTCGACGCCTACTCCTCGTCATATCAACCGTGTGATGTCGAGTGGAGTGGGTGCTCTGATGCGGACGACGGCTGGTGGCTCGACAACATCAAGATCACGGGGGCGATCGAGCGCCAGATGAGCACCGCGCCTGATCTGGATCAACCTCCCGCCACGGCCTGTCCGGCGGGCTGCGATCCGTCCGTGGGGGATCGCGGGACGCAGCCGGTGCTTTCCGTCCTCGATGCGGCCGGGAATCCGATCGACGGCGTGACGCGCGTGGCCATCGCGGGGGAGACGATCAAGGTCAGCGCCGCCCTCTCGACGCTTCCCGGCGGCTGCGCCGGCGGCGCGCCGCAGTACCGGTTCCTGCGGAACGGCACGCTGGTCCAGGACTGGAGCTCGAAGACCTACTTCCTCGACTCACCCATGGCGACGTCGACGTACCGACTCCTGGTGCGTTGCGGCACCGACTTCGCCTGCACCGGCCAGACCGGCGCCTCGGTCGATGTCCCGGTCTATTCGGGCGACGGCGGCGACGCCATCCTCGGCCGGAAGACAGGGCCGGGGGTCATCGACACGACGGCCGGCGTGGCCTACGACGGCGCCGGTCGCACGACCATCGTGAGCTGGTTCGCGCCGCTTCCCACGGCGGACCTCTACCGGGGCACCATCGGGGGCGGGCTGAGTCCGGGCCGGCTCACCGTCGGAGAGGAACGGACCTGGCGTCTCGTGACGACCGGCTGCCTCGTGCAGAATGCGCCGGGGCAGGCGGCTCCGGGCGGAGGCTACAACGGGACGACGGTGCCCCTGGGACAGGGAATCGATCCCGACCCGGCCACCGGGCTCGCCTCGATCTACCTGGTCTCGTCGCAGACCACGTCGAGCCTGAGCGTCAACGCCCTCGGCTGCGCCGTTCCCGGCCTGTGCAGCGTCGGGGCCTGCCAGTTCGGCGGGGGGGCGTGCGTAGCGTCTGGAGGATCGTGCGGCGAGTGCCTGCGCGTCGCCTGCAGTTCGGCGATGCAGTCGGCAGGCGGCCAACCCCTATGCCCAAGTGGAGGCATCTGCCTGGACGTCGATGCGCCCGCCACAGGGGAGTGCCTGGCCGGCAGCGATCCGCGCAAAGTGGTGCGCGAGGTGGAGGCGGTCGCCGTCTGCCCGTAGATAAAAAGGGCGGCCGCCCGGTTTTTACAATCCTTTTACAGTTTTGCGCTGGCCGGCCGGCCGTGCCTGTGGTCTGCTATCGCACCATTTCTCCGTGTCTCTGCGGGGGGAATCTCTGGTGCGAGGGCAGTGGTGCGGCAGGTCCGCAATCGGACCGATCCTGGGGACGGTCGTTCTGTGCGCCGGCTCCGTCCTGGGGCAGACGGTGTGGGCCCAGGAGAACGCGGCACCGCCCGCCCCGGTTCCCGTGCCCGCAGGGACGGCCTTGGCCTTCACCATCCCGCGAGCCGCGTCACCGATCCGCATCGACGGCATCCTCGACGACGAGGCGTGGAAGAGCGCCCTGGTCCTCGACCTGGCGTACGAGATCGACCCGGGGGAGAACACGCCGGCGCCGGTGAAGACCGAGTGCCTTCTGCTCTACGACGCCGACGGGCTGCACGCCGCCTTCCGGGCCCACGATCCGGATCCGGCGGCGATCCGGGCGCACCTGTCGGACCGCGACCAGGCCTTCCGCGACGATTTTGTCGGGATCTTCCTGGATACGTTCAACGACGAGAGGCGCGGCGTGCAGCTGTTCGTGAACCCGCTCGGCGTCCAGATGGACGGATCGCGCAACGATGTCGGCAACGGCGGCGACCAGAGCGAGGACCCGACCTGGGACGCCATCTGGCACTCCGCGGGGCGGATCACCGCCGACGGGTACGAGGTGGAGATGTCGGTCCCGTTCACCTCGCTGCGCTTCTCGCGCGCCGACGAGCAGCTGACCTGGGGCTTCCTGGCGATGCGCAACTACCCGCGCGACCTGCGGCACCAGATCCTGCTGCGCCCCCTGGACCGCGACCGCGACTGCTTCTTCTGCCAGGAGGCGAAGCTCACGGGATTCGACGGCATCACGCCCGGCAGGAACCTCGAGTTCGATCCGACGATCACGGCGCACCGCGCCGACGAGCGGGACGACGCGGCGGGCGCGCCGCTCGAGAGCAACCCGGCGGCGGCCGAAGGGGGCCTGTCGGCGCGCTGGAGCATCACCCCCAACCTGACTCTCAACACCGCGCTCAACCCCGACTTCTCGCAGGTCGAGGCGGACACCGCCCAGCTCGCGGTCAACACGCGCTTCGCCCTGTTCTTCCCCGAGAAGCGGCCGTTTTTCATGGAGGCGGCCGACTTCTTCTCGACCCCCTTGAACGTCGTCTACACCCGCACCGTGCACGAGCCGGAATGGGGGATCAAGCTGAGCGGCAAGGAGGGGGCGCACGCCCTGGGGGCGGCGTTCGGCCGCGACCACAAGACGTCTCTGATCTTCCCGTCGAACCAGGAGTCGGACGACACGCTCCTGGACCAGGAGAACAACGTCGGCGTCCTGCGCTACCGGCACGACGTGGGGAAGAACTCGACCCTCGGCGTCCTCCTGGCCGATCGCGAAGGGACGGATTACCAGAACCGGCTGTACGGGGCCGACGGCCATCTGCGCCTGAACGACAAGGACACGCTGAAGTTCCAGGCGATGAAGTCGGACACGCGCTACCCGGACGCCATCGCCGCGGAGTTCGGGCAGCCGGCCGGCCGGTTCGGCGACCCGGCCTGGTTCGTGCGCTACCTCCATGTGTCGCGCGACTGGTTCTGGGCGACCACCTACGAGGACCTGGGGCGGGACTTCCGGACCGACACCGGGTTCATCCCGCGCGTCGACACGCGGCGGCATGCGGCGGTCGTCGAGCGGAATCTCTGGGGCGCCAAGGACGACTGGTACACGCGGCTCATCTTCGGCATCTGGGGTTATCGCATCGAGAATCACGACCAGACCCTGACCGACTCCGACCTGGGGATCCACAGCCTCATCCTGGGCCCCCGGCAGTCGGAGCTGTTCACGCGCGTGGCGGTGCAGAAGGAGTTTTTCGAAGGGGTCACCTACGACAAGACGGTCGGAGAGCTGTTCTTCAACATCCGCCCGACGGGGGACTTCACCTGCTCGCTCAAGGGGAATTTCGGGGACGCGGTCGACTACGACAACCAGCGTCCCGGGAAGCTCTTTCGCATCACGCCCGGCATCACCCTCGACCTCGGGCGGCACTTTCACGTTCAAATCGACAACACGATCGAGCGGCTGGATGCCGGCGGCGGACGGCTCTACCGGGCTAACCTGGCGCAGATGCGGCTGGTGTACCAGTTCAGCGTCCGCACGTTCGTCCGCGCCATCGTCCAGCACACCGACGTCAAGCGGGCCGTCGCCCTGTACGATCCTCTCCTCAACCCGGACGGTGTCGAGGCCCGGGAGCGCGACTTTCTGGCGCAGCTCCTGTATTCCTACAAGATCAATCCGCAGACCCTCATCTACTTCGGGTACTCCGACACCCGCGACAACGAGCACGACGTGTCGCTGGAGCAGCGCGACCGCAGGGTGTTCGTGAAGATCGGCTACGCCTGGGTCCTGTAGCCCGGCGGCGGGGCGCGACCCGGCCCAAGACTCGGACCGGCTCCTAAGTTAGAATGCTTCCTCCATGGCCTGGATGCGCCTGACGCGGCTCGCAGCGGTCTCCCTGCTCTTCGCCCTCGTGATCTCGGGCGGAGCCGCGGCGGCGCCGGCTGCCCCGGCCGGGAAGCCGAACCATCTCCTGGGACAGTCGAGCCCCTACCTGGAGCAGCATCTCTACAACCCGGTCGACTGGTACCCCTGGGGCGAGACGGCCCTGGCGCGGGCGCGCAGCGAGGAGAAGCCGATCTTCCTGTCGATCGGGTATTCCGCCTGCCACTGGTGCCACGTCATGGAGCGGGAGGCGTTCTCCGACCCGGAGGTGGCGCGCTTCCTGAACGAGCACTTCGTCTCGATCAAGGTGGACCGCGAGGAGCGGCCGGACCTCGACGAGCTCTACATGACCGCCGTCGTCGCGATGACCGGGCGGGGCGGCTGGCCGATGTCGGTCTTCCTGTCCCCCGATCGGAAGCCGTTCCACGGAGGCACCTACTATCCGAAGGACGCGTTTCTCAAGCTGATCCGATCGATCGACGACGCGTGGACGAACCGCCGGACCGAGGTCCTGGCTTCGTCCGGCAACATCGGGACGATGCTCGCCGATCTGCAGCACCCGACGCCGCGCCCTGCAAGCGGGGGGGACTCCGCCTCTCCGCTGGAGAAGGCGGCGGAGGCATGGAAGGGGGACTTCGACTCCAGGAACGGCGGCTTCGGCAAGGCGCCGAAGTTTCCTCCGCACGGCGGCCTGGGGGTGCTCCTGGAGCGGAACCGCTCGGGCGGGGACCCGCGGGCGCTCGACATGGTCGCGCGCACGCTCGACGCCATGGCGCGCGGCGGCATCTACGACCAGGTCGGAGGCGGCTTCCATCGCTACTCGACCGACGAGGCCTGGCTCGTCCCCCACTTCGAGAAGATGCTGTACGACAACGCGCTCCTCGTGCCGGTGTATCTCGAGGCGTGGAAGGAGACCGGACGGAACGATTTTCTGGCCGTCGCCCGGGAGACCCTGGGATGGGCGGCCCGCGAGATGGCGCACCCGGACGGCGGGTTCTACGCGACGCTCGACGCGGACAGCGAGGGGGAGGAAGGGCGCTTCTACATGTGGACCCGGGGCGAGATCGAGAGGGTCCTCGGTCCGGAGGACGGGCCGTTGATCGCCGACTACTTCGGCGTCGAGGCCGCGCCGGGCAAGGGCGGACGCGGCATCCTGCACGTCGCGAAGCCGCGCGCGCAGTTCGCCAGGACCCGGGGCCTCACCGACGAGGCGCTGGCCGTCCGGATCGTGGCGGCGCGGGCGAAGCTCCTGGCGGCGCGCGACCGCCGGCCGCGCCCGCACCGGGACGACAAGATCCTGGCCGGCTGGAACGGGCTGATGATCTCGGCCTTCGCCCGGGGCTACGGGCTGACCGGCGACCGGGCCTACCTCGAGCAGGGGGAGCGGGCGGCGCGCTTCGTCACGGAGCACCTGGTCAAGGACAGTCGGCTGCGGGTGTCGTGGCGGCAGGGGAAGACCGGCCCGCCGGGGCTCCTGGACGATCACGCCTTCCTGGCCAAGGGGCTCCTCGATCTGGCCGACGCGTCGGGGAACGCCGCCTGGCGCAGCCGGGCCGCGGACCTGGTGCGCGCCGCGGACCGCTTCCTCGATCGGGATCGGGGGGGCTACTACCTCGCGGCGGAGGACCAGGACGACCTGATCGTCCGCCCCAAGGGGCTGGCGGACGGCGCCCTGCCTTCCGGCAACGCGGTCATGGCCGAGTGCCTCGTGCGCCTCTGGCGGACGAACGGCGACAAGGCGCTCCTGCAGCGCGCGTCGCGGCTCTTCGACCTGGCCACGCCGGCCATCGCCTCATCCCCGACCGCCTACTCGTACATGGTCCTCGCCGCCCGGCTTCACGAGTCGTCGTCCACGGCGCCTGTGGTGCGCGCGCCCGGTGGGGTGACTCCGGGAGCGGGCCCCCTGGTGGCGGAGGCGCTCGCGGCGAACGCGCCGGCCGCCGGCTCCGGGGAAGCCGCCGCGCCTCAGGCCGCGGGTGTCGCGGTGGGCGGCGCCGGCGGGGACCGCGTGGTCCAGGGAACGATTGTCGGCCGCGCCAGCCCCGAGCGGGTCGTCACCTCGAGCCTGACGGTTCCGGACCGGCCGGTCCGCCCGGGCCAGGCGGTCACGATCTCGCTGAGGCTCGAGATCAAGGCGGGGTGGCACATCAACTCGAACACCCCCAGCCTCGAGTACCTGATCCCGACCCGGATCGAGTTCCCGGACGCCGGTTCCGTCCTGGTGGACCAGGTGGTCTATCCGGAGGCCCATCTGGTGACGCTCAAGTTCGCCGACACGAAGCTGTCGGTGTTCGAGGGGGCGGGGACGGTGCGCGCCACGATCCGGCCGCCGCGAGATCGCGCGGCGGGCGCGTCGACGGCCCGGGCGCGCCTGGTCTATCAGGCGTGCAGCGACACGACCTGCCTGGCGCCGGAGACCGTGGAGTTCGTCATCCCCCTGCGCGTCGAGGGGGAGCCGGTCGCGCAGTCGGAGATGCCGCGGGCGGGCGCGGGACAGGACGCCGGGAGCGCGCCCCGGGCCGCGGGAGGATCGGCGGCCGGCCTCGGGTCCGGGGGCGGCGTGGCGGCAGTCCTCAAGGAGCGCGGCCTGCTGGCGCTTCTGGGACTGGTGTTCGTGGGCGGCCTGGCGCTCAACCTGACCCCCTGCATCTACCCGATGATGCCGGTCACCATCGGCTTCTTCGCCAACCAGGCGCGCTCCAGCTGGCCGGCGCGCATCGGCCTGCCGGCGCTCTACGTCGTGGGCATGGCGGTGACCTACTCGGTCCTGGGTGTCGTCGCCGGGCTCTCCGGCGGGCTGATCGGATCGACTCTTCAGAGCCCCTGGGTGGTCGGCGGCCTGGTGATACTGTTCGTCGTCCTGGCCTTGTCGATGTTCGGCCTGTTCGAGCTGCGTCTCCCGGGCTCTCTCACCCGCTTCGGCGGCGGCCGGCGCGGTCCGATCGGCGCCGTGCTGATGGGATTGACGATGGGGCTGGTGGCCGCCCCCTGCATCGGGCCGTTCATCGTGGGGCTTCTGGCCTACGTCGGCGCAACGGGGGACCCGATCCTGGGATTCTGGCTGTTCTTCGTGATGGCGATCGGCATGGGCCTGCCGAACCTGGTCCTCGGGGTGTTCTCCGGGACGCTCTCCGCCCTGCCGCGCTCCGGCGAGTGGCTGGTCTACGCCAAGAAGGTCATGGGGATCGGCATGCTGGCGGTGGCGATCTACTTTGCGCAGCCGCTCCTGAAGGACCGCCTCGTCGGGTGGATCGCCGTGGGGTTCGCGCTCCTCGCCGGGGTGTACCTCGGACTGCTCGAGAAGACCCGGCTGCCCTCGCGCCTGTTCCCCGCGGTCAAGGCGCTGATCGGCGCGACGGTGATGGCGCTGGGCCTCTGGCTCTCGATGCCCCTCCTGAGCGCGCGGGAGGAGCCGGCGTGGCAGGTCTACTCGCACGAGGCGTTCGCCCGCGCCGGCACGTCGGGCCGGCCGATCCTCATCGATTTCTACGCCGACTGGTGCCTTCCGTGCCGGGAGCTGGACCGGTTCACCTTCAGCGATCCGGCGGTCCTCGAGGAGACGCGGCGCTTCGTCATGCTGAAGGCGGACCTGACGCAGTTCGAGTCGCGCCAGGTGCGCGAGATGCGCGAGCGCTTCGACGTGGTCGGGGTGCCGACCCTCGTGTTTCTCGACGCCAGGGGGGAGGAGCACCGGGATCTGCGCGTCTACGGCTTCGAGGAGGCCGCGGCGTTTGCCGCCCGGCTGCGCCAGGTCCGGTGACGAGCCTCTACGAGGGACTCGAGTGCCCGCGCTGCGAGGGCAGGAGGCCGGACGGGGCGCTCCTGTGCGAATGCGGCTCCCCGCTCCTGGCGCGCTACAGGATCGCCCGGGGCGCCTTGAAGCGCGAGGACCTGGCGGGCCGCGCGCCGAACCTGTGGCGCTATGCGGAGGTCCTGCCCGCCGTGACGCCGATCACACTCGGGGAGGGGTTCACGCCGCTCGTCGAGGCGCGCCGTCTCGGGGCCGAGATGGGGCTTCCGTCCCTGTTCATCAAGGACGAGGCGGTCAACCCGACCGGCTCCTTCAAGGCGCGCGGCATGGCGGTCGCCGTGTCGGTGGCGGCGGCGCGCGGCGTGAAGGTGGCGGCCGCCCCCTCCGCGGGCAACGCGGGGGCGGCGCTCGCGGCCTACGGCGTGCGCGCCGGCATGGAGGTCCACCTGTTCCTGCCGGAGACCACGCCGCGCCCGTTCGTGCTGGAGGCGGAGCGCTACGGCGCGCGCGTCCGCCTGGTCCCGGGATCGATCGCCGACGCGGGCCGCGTCATGCGCGAGACGCTCGGGCCCGCCGGCCGGAACGGGGGGTGGTTCGATTTCTCGACGCTGCGGGAGCCGTTTCGCGTCGAGGGGAAGAAGACGATGGGGTACGAGATCGCCGAGCAGATGGGCTTTACGCTGCCGGACGTCATCGTCTATCCGACCGGGGGCGGGACGGGGCTCATCGGCATGTGGAAGGCGTTCGACGAGATGGAGGCGCTCGGATGGATCGGCCGCGACAGGCCGCGCATGATCTCGGTGCAGGCCGCGGGCTGCGCGCCGATCGTCAGGGCCTTCGAGGCCGGCCATGAGACGGCCGAGGCCTGGGCCGACCCGGCGACCGTCGCCTCGGGGCTGCGGGTCCCGTCCAGTCTCGGGGACCGTCTGATGCTCCAGGCGATCCGGGCGAGCCATGGTGCGGCCGTGGCGGTTGACGATCGTGAGATGATCGAGGCGGCCGGACGCATCGGGTCGCGCGAAGGAATCGATGCCTGTCCGGAAGGGGGCGCGGCGCTGGCGGCCGTCGAGCGCCTGCGGAAGAAGGGGTCGATCGGGGCCCGCGACCGGATCGTCCTGTTCAATACCGGCACCGGGCTCAAGTACGCCAGCTAGCTCCTGGGAGGTCCGACATGCGCATGCAGGGTTCCGAACGTCTCGTCCGGCTGGGCGTTTTCGTTCTCGCGGCCGTGCTCGCGGGGGCTCTCGGGGCGGCGACGGCGCGGACGCAGGGGGCGCCCGCTCCTTCCGCGTCTCCGACACCGGCCCCTTCCCCCGCCCCCTCTCCGGATCCGTCTCCGTCCCCAGCGCCCGCGGCGGCCGCCGAGCCGGCCGGCGCGCCGCAGGCGGTGCCCGGGGCCCCCGCCGGTGCGGAAGAGTTGCCCCGCATCGTCCGGACGGTCTGCACCGATCGGGTCTGCGGCGGCTGCGACGGCAAGTGCCGCGTCGGCAGCGGGCACGTCGCGGTGGACAAGAAGGGGCATTGCTGCTGCACGCCGACGGACGGCAGCGCGCTCGACCGGGCCATCCGCCAGGCGTACCAGAGGCACCCGCCCCAGTGACGCGGCGCCCGGTGTCCCGTTCGAGGGCGCGCAGGGCCGCGCGGCAGGCGGGACCCGACCGTGGCCGCCTGCTCGAAGCCGCGCGGCGTTTTCTCGCGGCCATCGGGGAGACCGGGCTGAGGCGCGACATGCGAAAGACCCCGGCGCGGGTGGCCGACGCCTGGAACGGCGAGATCGTCTCCGGGTATCGCTCCGACCCGGGCCGCATCCTGTCGCGGACCATCAAGGCGCAGGACCACGATCTCGTCGTGGTGCGCGACATCCCGTTCACCTCGGTGTGCGTGCACCACCTGCTGCCGTTCCATGGCACCGCGCACGTCGCCTACCTGCCGGGGGATCGGCTCGTCGGGCTCTCGAAGATCACCCGGGCGGTCGACGCCCTGTCGCGCCGGCTGCAGCTCCAGGAGCGCCTCACGCGGCAGGTGGTCGAGGCGCTCGCCACGAGCCTGCGCCCGATCGGGGCCGCCTGCCGGGTCGAGGCCGAGCACCTCTGCATGTCGATCCGCGGGGCGCGCAAGACCGGGACGCGGGTGATCACGTCCGCCTACGCGGGCCGGTTCCGGACGAGCCCGGCCCTGCGGAGCGAGTTCCTGCGTCTGACCGGAGCGCGGGTCCGATGACCGCCCGCGCGCGCGCGATCCTGGCCGTCGCCCTGGTCTCCGGCGCCCTGTGCCCGGGCGGCCCGCGCCCGGTGCCCGCCGCCGAAGGCCGGGCGACTCCGAAGCCGCAGCCCGCGGCCCCCGCCTCGTCCGGCCCGATCCTGTCGGCCGCTCCCACACGCAAGGTCCGGGTCGGTCTGACGACGGACGCCATCAAGGTGCGGGTCTCGGCCGACGGAGGGATCGTCGTGCTCGATCCGGTAAAACGGCAGCCGATCTGGAAACAGCGGTTCGGCGCCGGCATTTACCTGGTCAGCGAGCTCTCGGGCGGGGCGGAGCCGGGCCTGATCTACCGCGTGCAGGTCGCCTCGTTCGCCGACAAGGACCAGGCCGAGGCCAAGAAGACCGAGATCGAGTCGCTGCTGCCGGGCGAGAAGGTGGTCCTGGTCTGGCACCCCGACCGGCGCTCCTGGCGCGTCCGGGTGGGGGAGTTCCAGGCCCGCGAGGATGCGGCGGCCCTCGTGCAGCGTCTGAACGAGGAGGGGTTCACCGAGCTGTGGATCTCCGACGAGGGGCGCGCCGTCACCGGCCGCCGGCGCATCCGCCTGGTCGACGATCGCTGGCGCAACTTCCTGACCGGCAATGACAAGGTGCTGATCCAGCCGGTGCGCGCGGGCGCGTTCCTGCGGGTGGATGAGGGGCAGTACCGGGGAGGGCTGGAGGCCCGGGTCACGCGCGCCGGCAATCTCCAGATCATCAACGAGCTGGACATGGAGGAGTACCTGCGGGGCGTCGTCCCGAACGAGATGGGGCCGGGCATCTATCCCGAGCTGCAGGCCCTGAAGGCCCAGGCGATCGCGGCGCGCACGTACCTCATCGCCAACTTCGGACTGTTCTCCGAGGACGGCTACGACGTGTGCGACAGCCCGCAGTGCCAGGTCTACAAGGGGGCCGGCACCGAGCACCCGCTGACCGACCAGGCGGTCCAGGAGACCCGGGGACTGGTCCTGACCTACAACGGCGAGCCGATCCACGCTCTCTACACTTCTACATGTGGAGGCCACACCGAGGACGGCCAGCTGATCTTCCCGGAGGAGAAG
>DATNEZ010000500.1:0-2394 GCA_035606645.1 Binatia bacterium | reverse complement strand
CGGCGGGGCCGTTTCGGGCCTGACCGTGGTCGCGATGAGCCTCCTGGGCGTGGGCGGCCTGTTCGTGCTCTTCGGCGGCATCCACGACTACGAGCACGTGCCGCTGCAGATCGTCGGGTTCGGCTTCGGCGCCTCGTTCGTCGCCCTGTTCGCGCAGCTCGGCGGCGGCATCTACACCAAGGCGGCCGACGTCGGCGCCGATCTCGTCGGCAAGGTCGAGGCCGGCATCCCGGAGGACGACCCGCGCAATCCGGCGGTCATCGCCGACCTGGTCGGCGACAACGTCGGCGACTGCGCCGGCCGCGGCGCCGACCTGTTCGAGTCGACCGCGGCGGAGAACGTCGGGGCCATGATCCTCGGGATCGCGCTCTATCCCGTCTTCGGGATGGGCGGCATCCTGTTTCCGCTCCTGGCCCGCGCCTTCGGGCTGATCGCCACCACGGTCGGGGTGTTCACGGTGCGCTGCCGCGAGGACGAGGACCCGATGCGCGCCCTCAACCGCGGCTACCTGGTGACGACGATCCTGGCGATGCTCGGGTTCGCCGCAGCCGTGTACATGCTCCTCAAGCCGGTCGCGGGGTACTCGGGCGAGGTCCGGCAGGGATACCTGCTCCTGGCCGGGATCATCGGCATCGTCACGGCCTTCGCGTTCGTGCTGATCACGCAGTACTACACCGAGTACCGCTACCGCCCGGTCCGCTCCATCGCCGAGGCGTCGATCACGGGGCCGGCGACCAACATCATCAGCGGCCTGGCGGTCGGGTTCGAGTGCACCGGGCTTCCGGTCTTGACCGTGTCGGCGGCCCTGATGGGCTCCTACTGGTGCGGCAAGATGGCGCTCGGGGGCATGGCGGGCGCGGGGCTCTACGGCACGGCGATCGCCACGATGGGCATGCTGGCGCCGTGCGCCTACATCCTGGCCATGGATACGTTCGGCCCGATCACCGACAACGCCGGCGGCATCATCGAGATGTCGAAGCAGCCGGAGGCGATAAGGCAGAAGACCGACCGCCTGGACGCCGTCGGCAACACGACCAAGGCCCTGACCAAGGGGTACGCCATCGGCTCGGCGGCCCTGGCCGCCTTCCTGCTGTTCAGCGCCTACCTGGACGAGGTCGCCAAGATCACCGGGACCGTCATCGGAGTGGACCTGACCCGCGTGCCGGTCTTCGTCGGCGGCCTCCTGGGCGCCACGCTGGTCTTCGTCTTCTCCTCCATGGCAATCAAGGCGGTCGGCCGCGCGGCCCAGGTCGTGATCAACGAGGTGCGCCGGCAGTTCCGCGAGAACCCCGGGATCATGAAGGGGACCTCCAGGCCGGACTACGCCCGCTGCGTCGACATCGTGACCGTCGGGGCCCTGAAGGCCATGGTGGCGCCCGGTCTCCTGGCGGTGCTCACCCCCGTCGCGGTCGGCTTCTCCTTCAAGTACCTCTCCCCCTACGGCCACGTCGGCGCCGAGTCGGTAGCCGCCGTCCTGATGGTCGGCACGATCGCCGGCATCCTGATGGCCACGGTGATGAACAACGGCGGCGGCGCCTGGGACAACGCCAAGAAATTCATCGAGTCGGGGCTGTTCAAGGTGGACGGGCAGGTGGTCGGAAAGCGCTCCGAGCCCCACAAGGCCGCGGTGGTCGGCGACACGGTCGGCGACCCGTTCAAGGACACGGCTGGCCCGTCCCTGCACGTCCTGATCAAGCTCCTGTCGACGATCACCCTGGTCCTGGCGCCGCTGTTCATCTGAAGGAGGCGACACATGCTTCAGGAGTTCAAGAAGTTCGCGCTGCAGGGGAACGTCCTCGACATGGCGGTCGGGATCATCATCGGGGCATCGTTCGGCAAGATCATCACGTCCGTCGTGAACGACGTGCTGATGCCGCCGATAGGTCTCCTCATCGGCCGCGTCGATTTTTCCGGCCTGTTCGTCAACCTGTCCGGGACCCCGTACGCCACCCTCGCCGAGGCCAAGGCCGCCGGCGCGCCCACGATCAACTACGGCCTGTTCCTGAACACCGTGCTCGACTTCGTCATCGTCGCCCTGGTGATCTTTCTCCTGGTCAAGCAGCTGAATCGCCTGAAGGGGCAGAAGCCCGCGCCGGCCGCGGCCCCCACGACCCGCGACTGCCCGCGCTGCGTCTCGAGCATCCCGCTCCGGGCGACGCGCTGCCCGTTCTGCACGTCGGATCTCCAGCCGGCGCCGGGGCGCTGACGGACCGAGGGGTATCCGGACCGCCGGGAGGACCCGCGGCATGGCAGTGGTCCGCTCGCAATACCTGCACGGCACCCGTCCGGCCGAGCAGAAGCGGCTGGCGCGGCTCAACGATCTGCTCAACCGGCGATCGCTGGCGGCGATGAAGCTCGGGACGGGCGAGCGCGTGCTCGACGTCGGCTCGGGCC
>DATNEZ010000066.1:0-6980 GCA_035606645.1 Binatia bacterium | reverse complement strand
CGAAGTGGCCCGTCTCGTCCCGGTCCAGGTGCTGGAATTTCTTCAGGCAATAGCCGGCCCAGGCCAGGCTGATCAGGGGCGGCAGGAGCCCCGTGTCGAACCCCATCGCGGCGGCGTACCGACCCAGCGTCCCGCGCAGCTCCCAGGCCAGCGGATCGTGGCCGTGCAGCAGGCGCTCCAGCGCGGCAAAGGGATCCGGCTCCAGGTGGCCCTCGGTCCGGAACGCGACCCACAGGCAGAGGTCGAGGATGTCGTAGACGGGGATCGACGGCTCGTCGCAGAGCTCCCAGTCGATCACGCCGTAACGCTCGCCGTCCCCCAGGATGTTCTCGCCGCAGAAGTCTCCCTGGGCCAGGACGCTGGGAATCCTCCCGCCGAACCCTTCCGAGACCCTGCGGACCGATCCCTCGAGCAGCGCCCGGGATCGGCCGGTGCGATCCATCTTCATGCTGAACTCCTGGATCCAGGCCGGAACGGCGCTCTCCGCGTCGCTCCGCGTCGCGCAACCGAGGGCGGCGCTCCAGTCGGCGGCCCAATCCAGGAACCGGCCCAGGCGTCCGTTGAGCCGCACGCCGGGAGTCAGCCAGGTGGACACCTTTTCGCCCCGGAGCGCGGTCTGCAGCAGGACCTGCCGCCCGGCCACCGGCCCGTAGTGCAAAAGCCGCGGCACCGAGGCCTCCAGGAGTCCCTTCCCGCGCTCGGTCAGGGAAAGGAGCCCGCGGTGTTCCCTCTCGAGGTAGTGGGCTCCCGCCGGATCGAATCCCACCTTCCCCACCGCCGACGGGAACTGCTCCCGCTCGCGGAAGAACAGGTAGACCGATTGATCGGCGTAGTCCTTGTCCTCGTGGGGACGGTGGATCATGAGCACGGAGACCTCGCGCGCCGGGATACCCAGCGCCTTGGCGACCACGTCTTTGTAGGTCTCCGAAAGGGCGTGGATCACAGCGTCCTCCGCGCCACGACGATCAGGTTCGGCAGGAACATCCTGTGCACGCGCAGGGCGCAGAGGCAGCGGGCACCGAAGGCGAGCAGCCGCTGCCGGGGCGCCTGCACGCCGACGGCCAGACGCAGGAAGTAGCGGAACGTCTGCGGACAGTCGAGCGGCACCAGCATCCGCGGCGAGCGGAGCGACGGGTACGCGTAGTAGGTCTCGATCGTCTCGAACCCCTCGCGGCGGGCCCGGCGGACGATCGCCTGACCGGCCAGCCCGACCCAGCCTGTCGTTTCCAGCGCAACCACCCACCGCCCTCCGGGGGCCAGGAGCCGGCGGATGGAATCGAGCCGGACCGGCGCGTCCCCGTTCGTCCGATCCTCCAGGACCAGATCCAGTCCGGCGGCCCCGGTCGCCGCGGCGTCGGGCGCGCTCTCCTCGAACCGGACTCCCGCGTCACGCAGGAAGCCGAAGAGACCGGACCCCGGGCCGCCCAGCTGAAGGGCGCGCTGTCCCCGGCGCGGGAAGATCAGGCTCCGCCAGAGCGGGCCCGCTCCCCCGGGCTTCGGCAGCATCTCCGGGATCGCGGACACCGGCTCCGACAGGAACGCAGGCATCTGCGCGCTCGTACCGATCGTCTGCAGCTCCGCCATTAAGAGCCTCCGGCTCCTCAGTCAAAACAGTTGAATCAAAAGCACTTACTGCTACCTGCTCCCCACGGCTGCCAGGCCCCGGAGCTGACTCGTGTCGCACTCCAGCGCCACCTGCCGTCGGAAGAGCTCGAGCAGGACCCGGACCCGGTCGCCGCCCTTGAGGGTCGCCGCGACCTGGCCCTCGAATCCGGTGAACGGGCCCTGGTTCACGCGCACGCGGGCGCCCGGCTTCCACCGGACCGGCCGGAGCAGGAGGCGGATCCCCTCCTTCTCCAGCTCACGCACCGACGAGAGCATCGCCTCGCTGACCGTGAGGGGCGTCCCTCCGCTCATGACGACCCGGACCAGCCCCGGTGTCCAGCGCACGCGCGGATACTCGGCGCCGAATTCGAACCGGGCGAAGAGATAGCCGGGAAAGAGCGGGCTCTCCCGCCACGCCTTGGAATTCGCCCGGCCGATCGGCTTCCGGATTCGCGGGGAATAGACCTCGATCCCGGCCTGGCCGAGCGCGGCCTGCACCGACGACTCTTTTCTGGGCTTGGTCTGAATCGCATACCAAGGCATCGCGTTCCTCTTCAGAACACCAGGATGTTCAGGCGCAGGAGAAACATGTTCACCGTCAGCTGGTCGCCCGATCCCTCGGTGACGGTCTGCTTGCGCCGCCGGGCCTCGCCCGAAATGCTGAGGCGCTGATTGACCGTGACCGTCCCCAGCAGAGAGCCGCCGGCATAGGCGAGCTGGAGCCGGTCGCCTCCGTCCAGGATCGAGTCCCGGGTGCCGTACTCGCCGCGCACGGCCAGCCTCGTCCGTTGTCCGGCGCTTCCCGAAACGCCGGCGTTGAGGTCCTGCGTCACCGTCACGTTCGCAACGCCCGCATCGGCCCCCAGCCCCCGCCTGTAGCCGGAGACGAAATCGAGCCGGCGGAACGGATGGTGGAGCGACGCGGCGGCCGTGAACTGGTTCTGCCGATCGGAGCCTCGCGAGACCGTCGACACCCCGGCGGACACCACCCAGTCCGTCCGCGAGGGGACCCCGTGGGACCAGGCCAGGTCCATCCCATGGGCCTCGGCGCCGTCCACGCCCTGGTTCTCGAAGCCGAACCGGGAGTACGTGTAGGTCGTGGAGACCCCGTCCTGCCGCCCGACCTGCTTCCTGAGACCCAGGCGGCCGACGTCCATGTTGCTGTTGACGCTCGGGCTCAGATCGAAGCGCTCGATCCGGCTGGAGGCCCCGACCTGCAGGGACAGGTCGCGCGTGAGGTTCGCGTCGAATCCCGCGTCGGCGAAGTTCCGCCACCGCCTTGTGAGCTCGGTCAGGATGACGGGGTCCCCGGTCGTGTCGGCGCCGTCGATGTGGGAGAGATCCCGGCTGGCGTAGAAACGGTCGGACAGGGTGAGCTTGCTGCGCTGCGTCAGGGCGTAGCGGGCATCCACCGTGAGCGCGTGATTGACCGTGTCGAACTGGCCGTTGTTCCCGTAGCGCGTGTAGAACGGGGTGTATCGGGCCGACCAGTCGGTTCTCGGGCTGCCGCGATGCCCCGTCAGATCGGCCCTCAGGTCCGCGATCGAATCCCCTTCCGAGCCGGCGCCGGGCTCGAGGCCGGCATTGCTCGTGAGCCGCATCCCCAGGCCGACGTTGAGGTCGAATCCACTGGGCGCGGGACGGACGTCGACGGGGACCTGGGCGAGCGCCCCGGCCCACGGCAGGCCGCCGGCCAGAAAGAGCAGGCAGGCAGCCCGCCGCCACGCCGTGACCGATCCGACCGACCCTCTCGACCTCACGTTCTCACCGCCTTGCGCCTGATATCGATTTCGATGGCATAACGACAAGTACAACCCGACCGCCGCGATGCGCCGTGTGATTTTCATTGCCGGATTAACGGACGACGACGGTGTCCCCGGGCTCAAGGACCAGATTGTCCCCGGGTCTTTTTCCTGACACGATGTCCTTGTAGGACACCTCGATCACTCTCTCGCCGGCCGGGGTCGTCCGGTAGATGACCACGCCGTTCTTGCCTCCGAACTGGGTCACTCCGCCCGCCATGGAAATCACCTGGAGCAGCCGGATCTTCGACCTCACGGACACGGGACCCGGATGGGCGACTTCTCCGAGGACGTACAACTTGATGCTGTTCACCTCGCGCACGATCACCGTCACGGAAGGATTGCTGAGGAATTCCTTGAAGCGGGTCTGCAATTCCTGCCCGAGCTCCGCGGGAGTCTTCCCCGCGGCCACGACGTCCTGCAAAAGCGGCAGGGAGATCTTGCCGTCCGGCCGGACGGGGACCTCCCGCGTCAGGTCCAGATCGCGCCAGACCGAAATGAGGAGCACGTCTTCGATCCCGATCCGATACTGGCTCTCGAGGGGAAAGACCAGCCGCGCCGTGCCGGGAGCCGCCGGATTGTCGGGCGCGCCGGCCTCTTCCTGGGCCTTCGTCTGTTCGGCCTGTGCGCCTTCCGGTGCGCCTGCGAAGACGGACATCGCGGACAAACCGATGAGGGCGAGAAGGACAGGGATGGAATTCTTCTGAGACTTCAACTGCGCAGCCCCCCTTAGCAAGAAGCGCCAAGGCCTCGAAAATAACCAAGGGGGACTTCCCGCGAGACAACGGAGTGATACTCTGATGTCTCATCCGCCAGATTAGACAATACCCTTGAGATTGCCACGGTCACCCTGCCTTAAGTCTTTTGGGCCGAAGGTTTTCTCGATTTATATACGATGATTTTTGTGGGGGTCAAGGTCTACTTGTCTCACTCGACATTCCGGTCGCTGTATTTGCTTGAAACTGCTGTCTTAAACCATGCCTTGAAACGCCCCTGGAAAAGTCCGCGGTCGGCGCGGACAAATTCATTATTGCACAGCGTCCTGACTGCAGGGTCGATTCGCCATTAAAGCGTCGATTCCGCTTACATTCTGGTCAGAGCATGAAATAGGTGAGACTCCGTTTTCGGCCTGTGGAATACTCCGGAATTCGGGGCTTCGCCCCCTTAGGTTCAACCCCTGCCGGACGAGGCAACACCTCAGCCGCATCGGGCCTATTCTGTACGAGGGGGCGGACCATCCAGCAATACGGAGATCCCTTAAAACACTCAAGGAAAAACCTGAGTCTCCCCGAGTGATTCGTCTCTCTGGAGGGATCGGCGGGGGCCTGGAAAAGGCGAGGAGTGCGTCCTAGGAGGCGGCGGTCCGTGCGAGCTCGGCCCGCTCGCCGGGGCAGAGAACTCCGAACCGGCTGGTGTATCCCAGCTGGACGTCGTAGTAGCAGCCCTTTTCAGGCTGGTAGATCTCGCAGGAGTCGAACGGCAGCGAGTAGACATGCACGGAGACGGCGCGCGTGCCGAATTCCTCCAGGTTGTGCACCGAGTGGATCGGCTCGTTGGGGTCGACCGCGGCGGGGTGATGCGGATCCATGGCGTAGCGCACAGACGGCTCGATCAGGCAGGTGCGCGCCCCGGAGTCCTTCCTGACCAGCCGGTAGTTGCGCACCTCGAGACGGCCGATCGGCACGCCCATCCAGCACTCCTGCCCGCGGTGATTGTGGATGGCCGAAGCCTGCCCGGGCTCCCAGCCGATGGCGACCACCTCGAACAGATCGTTGCGGTGGATGAGATTGCGGGTGTAGTGGCTCCGCCGGAAGTAGAGGAACGGCCGGAGCGAATCGGCCTCGAGCACGGTCCGGCCGATCTCCTGAAGGACCGCGTCCCGGGTGAAGGACGGGGCCGGGATCCCGCAGAGCCCCTGGACGAGGTCCTGGATGGTGCGTGTCATCGCCGCGCGCCGGGGAAGCATGGAGACCATTCTACCGCTCCTTTTCGATCGGGATCCCCTCGAGTGACGTCAGCCTGCCGACCGGGTAGAGACCGACCCGGGCGTCCCACCAGGGGGAGCGCCTGTAGAAGAAATCGAGGCGCGCCTCCGGGCTGGCGGCGAACTCCTGGTCGGTTGCGAGCCGGCGCTCGAACTCCGCTTTCAAGGCCGGATCCTTCGACAGCATGTCCCGGGCCAGGCTCTCCATCACGTACGGCTCGGCGTACTCCTTGCGCTCGAAGATGGCGTTGAACACGCCCCACGCGAGGAGCGAGTCGGGGGCCTGCGGCTCGAGCAGGTGGATGGCGACGCGCGCCGCCCGCTGGTCCAAGGGAACGACCACCGATCCCGCGGGGAAGGAGAGCCGCTCCCGCACCATGGCGCAGGTGCCGGGCGTCGCCGGCGACCGCCCCCCCTCGCCGGGAGGGAAGAGGACCTGGCGCCCCTCGAACGGGCGCGCGTGCCACACGGGCGTCTCGCAGCGATAGGTCTCGACCTCCCCCTCCCAGGAACGGGCCAGCCTGCGCAGGCGCAGGCCGTGCGCCTGGAGCGTCTCGATGGCCGAGGTCCACTGGGCGGGCACGATGTACGCGCGGGGCGGCGCGACCGACAGGGTCACCTTGAGCGCGGTCTCGCGCGGCACGGTGATCTCGACCGGCTCCCGCGTGTACTCGATCCGCCGGGCGCCGGAGATCTCGCTCTGCGTCACGCGCGACCTGAAGCCCCGGTACAGGAACGGCTCCGTCGTTCCGTCCGAATCGACCCGCAGCGGAACGCGCGCCTCCGGATCCCGGCGCGTCCCCGCCGCGATGGTCGCCGCGTCGGCCGACCGGCCCATCTCGATCAACCGGGCCGCGTCGCGGTTCGCCACCTCGAACAGCGCCCGCAGGAACTCGTACGTCCCGCGCACGCGCGTCCTGTAATCCTTCAGCATGTGGGTCTCGAGGAGGACCGCGGGACGGTTCTGGAGGTTGACGTACCCGGTCGAGAAGCGCGGCAGGTCCTGCCCCGCCTTCAGCCCCTGCGCCGGGTCGGTCTCGTCCTTCAGGTTGATGAACGGCCCGATGACCTGGTTCGCCGCCGCGACCGACGCGTCCACGTACGGGGCCAGGGAATTCCGCTGCCACTCGGCGATCGCCGGAACGATGTCCGGCCCGGTGTCGAACCCGTAGGTCGTGTCGTACTGGTAGTCGGCGCCGTCGGTCACGTGCGTGTCGACGAACAGGTCGGGGAGCCACCGGTTCCACAGCTTCAGGAAGGCGCGGGTCTCGGGGGCATCCGCCTTCATGTAGTCGCGGTTCAGGTTCAGGTTGCGCGCCTGTGTCCGCCAGCCGGTCTCCTCTGGCCCGTTCTGGTTGATCCGGTTGTGCGACGCGAAGCGCTCGTGGCCGTCGGCATTGTAGATCAGGATCACGACCGGGACGATCCGCTCGAGAAGGGACGCCTTCCCCCTGGTCACGACCATGTCGCGGAGGAGCGCCAGAGAGGCGTCCTTCCCGTCCATCTCGCCGGCGTGGATGGCGTTCTGCACCAGGACGATGGGACGACCGGCCCGGCGCAGGGCGGCCGGATCGAACAGGCCGTCCTTC
>DATNEZ010000061.1:0-3074 GCA_035606645.1 Binatia bacterium | reverse complement strand
GAGCCCACAGCCTGGGCGCCAGTCTCGACGAGCTGGAGAGAAACCTGCGCGACGTCGTCGAGATGCTGCTCGAGGAAGGCGATCCCAAGCTCGCATTCGAGTTCGTCGGTGTCCAGACGATCCGGGTGGCGTAACGCGCGTCCGTCACAAGAGAGGTTCCGGGCTGTACGGGGCGGGACATCGATGAAATGTGACCATCACGGCGATTTCAGCAAGAGTGATCGAAAGGTCATTTATGACATCAACACCCATGGGTGGCACGTGATGATCGTGTTGCCTGACGGTGCGAACCCCGGCTGGGCGTACTCAATCGGGCTATTCCACACGTTTCGGCATCCCGAGATTCTCATATTCGGGCTCGACGGCGACCTGATGCACCAGTTGATCAATCACGTTGGCCAGGAAGCGCGGGGTGGTGCTCGAATCGAGCCCGGAGTGGATGAACGAGTAGACGATTGAACATTAAGCGCCTCTTCACATCTCCATGGACCGCAGCGTCCTCAACGTCGACATCGCCGCCTTCCCGATCGCCGTCGAGAGGGTGATCGAGCCCCGCCTGCGCGGGCGGCCGGTGCTTCTGGCGCCCCCCGGGTCGGCCCGCGCGCCGGTCCTCGCGGTGTCGCAGGAGGCGGCGCGGGAGGGGGTGCGGGCCGGGATGCCGCTCCCCGTGGCGCTCAGGCGCTGTCCGGGGGTGGCGGTCCTGCACCCGAACGAGGCGCTCTACCAGAGGGCCACCGGGGCGCTCCTGTCGCTTCTCGGCGGGTTCTCCCCCCTGATCGAGCCGGCCGCCCCGGGGCAGACGTACCTGGACCTCACCGGCACGTCGCGCCTGTTCGGCGCGGCGCAGGACGCGGCGGCGCGCATCCGCCGCGAGATCGAGGCGCGGCTGCGGCTCAAGCCGACGGTCGGGCTGGCGACGAGCAAGCTGGTGAGCCGCGTGGCGGCGCGGGTGATCCGGCCGGACGGGCTGTGCGACGTCTTCCCGGGATCGGAGGCGACGTTCCTGGCCCCTCTGCCGGTCGGGCTCCTGCCGGCGGCGCGCGGCGAGACGCGCGAGCGTCTTCTGGATCTCAACGTCGGGCGGGTCGCCGATCTGCTGCGCTTTTCGCCGGCGCAGCTCGGAGTCGCCTTCGGGCCGCACGGCGGGCGGCTGCGCAGCCAGGCGCTCGGGATCGACGCCTCGCCGGTGCGCCCGCCCGAGAGGGCCCAGGCGGTCGTCGAGGAGGAGACGCTCGCCGAGGACTCGAACCACGAGGCGGATCTCCTGAGGTCGCTCTTCGGCCTGTGCGAGCGGGCGGGGGCGCGGCTGCGGCGGCTCCAGGCGCGGGCCTCGCGGCTGCGGGTCACGCTGCGCCACAGCGACGACGTCCTGGCGCGCCGCGAGGAGCGGCTGCCCCTGCCCATCGCGGCGGATCTTCTGTTGTTCGCCCAGGCGCGGAGGATCTGCGAGCGGGCCCGGGCGCGGCGGGTGCGGGTGCGCTGGATCGAGCTGCGGTGCCTCGAGGTCGCCCGCGCGCCCGGGCAGCTGGAGCTGTTCGCTCCGCAGGCGTTCGACGAAAGAGGCCGGGACGGCGGCGCCGCCGGCCCGCTGGCTGAGGCGATGGACCGGATCCGCGGGCGCTTCGGCGGCCGGGCGATCCTCTCCGGGAGGATGTTCGCGGGGCCGCCCCGATGAGCGACCCTCCTCCCTTCGTCCACCTTCAGGTCCGCTCGAACTACAGCCTGATGCGCGGCGCCTCGAGCCTCGAGGCGCTGTGCGCGGCCGCGGCCGGGCACGGCATGCGGGCGATCGCCTGCACCGACGTGGACGGGCTGTACGGGGCGGTGCGCTTCCGGGAGATCGCCCTCGACTGCGGGCTCTCGCCCATCCTCGGGGCGGAGGTGACGGCCCCCGACGCGCGGCGCCTCGAGGCGGGGGAGAGGGCGACGCTCCTGGTGAAGACGGCGGAGGGGTACGCGAACCTCTGCCGCATCCTGACGCGGCGGCACCTCGCCCCCGGTTTCTCGGTCCTGGACGCGCTCAGGGGGGACACCCGGGGGCTGGTCGTCCTGTCGCCGTCCCTGGCCGTGCTGCAGGCGGCGCTCGAGGCGCGCGGGCCGCGTGACCTGCACCTGGCGCTCGGGTCGTCGTCGGCGCCGTCGGCGGCGGAGGGGACGTTCCACCGGCTGCGGGCCGCGCGGCGGCTCGGCATCGGGCCGGTCGCGGTCAACGACGTGCACTTCGTGGACCCGGGCGGCTTCGACCTGCACCGGCTGCTGCGCGCCATCGCCCTCAACACCACGCTCGACCGCGTCCCGCCGGAAGAGCTCGCCTCGCCGCAGGCCTGGCTCAAGCCGCCCCGCGAGATGGAACGCGCCTACCCGCACTGCCCCGAGGCGGTGGCGGCGACGGCGCGCCTCGCGGAGGAGTGCGTCCTCGACGCGCCCCCCTGGGGGGCGCTCGTCTTCCCGCGCTTCGCGGACCTGACGATCGACGGCGTGCGCGAGAGCGGCGACCCGTTCGCCCTGCTCGAGGCGCGCTGCGAGGAGGGGGCGCGCTGGCGCTACGGCGCGGTGACGCCGCAGGTGCGCGCCCGGCTCGATCACGAGCTGGCGATCATCCGCGAGAAGAATTTCGCCGAGTACTTCCTGGTGGTGCAGGAGATCGTCAGGCGCTCGCCCCGTACGTGCGGCAGGGGGTCGGCGGCCGCGTCGATCGTCTCGTACGTGCTCGGCATCACGCACGTCGAGCCGATACGGCACGACCTGTACTTCGAGCGCTTCCTGAACCGCGGCCGGGTCGACCCGCCCGACATCGACGTCGACTTCTGCTGGGACGAGCGCGACGACCTGCTCGACTGGGTGTTCAAGACGCTCGGCGAGGAGCGCACGGCGATGATCGCCAATCACGTCACCTTCCGGGCGCGGGCGGCGGTGCGCGAGATCGCCAAGGTGCACGGCCTGCCGGACGCGGAGATCGCCCGGGTCGCCTCGGGACTGTCGCGCTACTGGGGGGCGGAGACGGCGCTCGAGGCGACGCGGCGGTCGCCCCTCTTCCGGGGCGCGGAGCTCGACCCGAAGCAGGGAGGAGCGCT
>DATNEZ010000045.1:0-8723 GCA_035606645.1 Binatia bacterium | reverse complement strand
ACATCAGGCGGCAAAGCTCGTCTACTGCGGCATCTTCGTCAGCGCTGATCACACCCCTGGTCATGATCTCGCTCACGATCGCGGGGCCGCCGCCTCCCTGATCGAACCCCACGAACCCGGAGGTGAACAGCTGCTTGATGTCAGACGTTTGGCGACTCGCGGAATCGAAATCGCGTCCACGGAAAAGGACATCATCCTTGGAGACGATCCCGACGAGGAGACCCTCCGCATCCACCACCGGCGCCCCGCTGATCTTCCGCTCCCGCAGGAGGTCGCAGAGGGCCTCGATCCGGGTCTCGGGAGTCACGGTGGCCACGTTCCTGGTCATGATGTCGGATGCGCGCATGGTCCCCTCGCAGGCCGGAAAAGGCCCGCAGCCCGGGCATCATCGGCGATTGGCGGTCCCGCGTCAAGCGCGCCCCGGACGCGGGGCCCCGGCCGGTTGGCGCCCGCGGCCCCGGAACCTATATTGCCTCGTGGCGCGGGCCCGGGGGCCCGTGTGCCGTCGTGTGATGCGGGGCCGGGATGGACCTGAACGGGCTGAAGGAAATCGTCAAGGACCTCACCCAGAGCGCCGAGAGCCGCGCGGTCTCCAAGGCGCTGAAGTGCTTCTCGAAGGGGCAGCTCGACAAGGCGATCGAGATCCTCACCGAGGCCAAGGTCGAGTCCCCCGAGAACAGCGACATCCTCTTCGACCTGTCCCGCTACCTCATCCTCGCGCACCGGGGGAACGAGGCGGCCGAGGCGCTGCGCACGGTCCTGCGCCGCCATCCGAAGGCGTACCAGCGCGCCAACGAGATGATCGAGGAGCTCCGCGCCCAGCACGCGCACGTCTCCCCCCTGTTCGACGCCATCGCCGAGCATTTCATCCGCCATGACGATTTCAAGAGCGCCCTGGAGGCCCTCGAGCGCATGAAGCCGGAGGAGATTCGCGCGTTCCTGCCCCGCCACCGCGGCAAGTGGGACGGCCTGAGAAAAAGCGCCCCCGACGCCAAGATGGCCAAGACCTCCCTGCACTCGGCCTACTACCTGGCGCTGTGCCACGAGTCCGTGCGCGAGTACGACGCCGCGGCCACCATCTTCCGGATCGTCGCGAAGAACAACCCGGAGGAGATGCCCAGGATCCTCAAGCGCCTGGAGGCGCTGCTCGCGAAGGACTACCAGAACGCCGCGCTCCGGGTGGCGGTCGGCGACCTGTTCCTGCGCGCGGGACGCGAGGAGGACGCGGCCCAGCAGATGGGGCTCGTCCTGGAGACCGACCCGCGCGGTGCGCCGCACGTGGCCGAACGGATGGCCGAGTACATCCGTGAGAAGGGGGACAAGCCCGAGCTGCGCTGGATCCTGGTCGCGGCCCGCCTGGCCGCGAAGCAGTCGGAGGAGGCGCTCCGGGAGATGCGGCCGCTCGTCGAGGCGGGCGCGCTGCTCGACCGGGTCGTGCCGGCCCTCGAGACTCTGGCCGCCTCGGACCCCGCCCGGGCGGTGGAGGCGCGGCTCCTCCTGGCATCGGCGACGGCCCGTCGCGGCCACGCGCAGCCGGCCATCGACATCCTGCTCGCCGTCGCCGAGGAGAAGGGGATGGCGGCGATCCGGGAGCCGCTCGAGGCGATCGCCGCCGCCGCCCCGCAGAGCGCCAGGGCCCAGTACATGCTGGCGGACCTCCACCTGGCGGAGAAGCGCGGGGCGGAGGCGGTCGAGTGCCTGCGCAAGGCCCGCGCCGCCGCCCCCCAGGAGGACGGGGTCCTCCTCCCGAGGCTCCTCAAGGTCCTGGAGGCGGACCCGGCGTGCGCCGACGCCCACCTGATGCTCGCCGACATCCTGATCAAGACCGGCGAGCGCGAGCGGGCGATCGTCGTGCTGCGCCATCTGGTGCGGGAGGCGCCGGCCTCCGCCGGCGAGGCGATCTCCCGCTTCGCGACGCTCCTGAAGGAGGACGCGCCGCCGCCGCGCGCCCGCATCGGCGCCGCCGAGGCGAACCTCGAGATGAAGCGGTTCCCGGAGGCGTTGCAGCAGCTTCAGGAGGTCGCCGCCTCCCACCCCGATCTGGCCGCCGAGTTCCTGCACGCGGTCGGCCTGCTTTCGGAGGCGGCCCCCGACCTGCACGAGGGGACGACCACCCTGTTGCGCGGCCTCGGGTCGAGCACGCCGCATGCCCAGGCCGTGCGCTTCGCCCTCGGCGAGGCGCTGTTCTTCGGCGGCCAGGTGAGCGCCTCGGCGACAGTCTTCCGGGACCTGCTGCAGGCCACCCCGGAGCGCGCCCCGGAGATCAAGGCGGCGCTCGAGCGCTTCGATCGCGACAGCCCCGAGGCTGCGGAGGTGCGGGTGCTCCTGGCGACCCTCTGTCTCGATCGGGGCGATCACCCTGGGGCCCTCGCCGAGCTGTCGCGCGGCACTGCGAACCCGGCCCTGCTCGACCGCATCATCGCCCGGTACGAAGAGATCGTGAAGGCGGCCCCGGACGACCTGGGCGCCCGCGTGGCCTTCGTGCAGGTGCTCGCGCTCGCCAGGCGCTTCGACCGGGTGCTGACCTTCGGCGCCGAGACCCTCAAGATACGCGACGACGCGACGATGGCCCCCGTGCTCCTGGCCATGGGGGACGCGATGCGGGAGAAGGGGGACGGCGGAAACGCCACGAAACGCTATTTCGCGGCGTACGGGCGCGATCGGTCGCTCGCCACCGGGGTCATCGAGAGGCTGCGCCGTTTGATCGAGGCGGAAGGGTCCCTCCCCCTGGGGTCGCTGGCCCTGGGAAAGGTCCTCGCCTCCGAGGGGCTCTGCGCCGACGCGGTGGCGTCGCTCCATGCCGCGCGCGCCAGCGACCCGAAGCTGTCGGACACCGTCCTGACCGAGCTGCAGCGGCTGCGCGACGCCTTCCCGGCCGACCCGCAGCCGGCGCTGGAGATGCTGGTGATCCTCCAGGAGTCCGGCGACCACAAGCGCGCCGTGCAGGCCATCTCGCCGCTCCTGGACTCCCGTCCCGATCTCGCCGCGGTCCTGGCCGGCCATCTCGACCGGATCCTCAAGGCCGACCCGCAGCAGCCGTTCGCCACCTTCGAGATGGGGCGCGCCCTGCAGCACCTGAAGCTCTACCCCCGGAGCGCCGCGTGCTACGTCGCCGCCTTCCGCCTCGATGCGTCGCTGGCGCCGATGATCCTGAAGCGGCTTCACGAGATGATCGACGCGTCGCCGGCCACTCCCGACGGGTACCTGGCGGCCTGCGCCATCCACGCGGGGCGCGGGAAGTTCCAGTCGGCGGCGGAGAAGATCGAGCAGGCGCTCAAGAACCTGCCCGGCGAGGTCGACCGGCTCCTGCCGCGCCTGGAGGAGATCCAGAAGCAGGAGCGCGGCAGCACCTCCATCTCGCTGATCTACGCCGACGCCTGCCTGCGCGCCGGCCGGCACGTCAAGGCGCTCGCCGCGTTCGGAGAGACGGCGCGCCGCGACCCGACGGCCCTCGATCGGGCGAGCGACGGGATCGAAGCGGTCGTCAAGGCCGAGCCGGGCCTCGGAGAGGCGTACCTGTGGCGGGCGCGGATGCGCGCCCAGCGCATGCAGATCGACGAAGCCCTGGCCGACCTCAAGGAGGCCGCGCACCTGGCGCACCAGCTCGGGCCGCGCATCATCGAGGAGGCCGAGGCCCTGCGCGAGCGCGCCCCGGAATCGCACGCCATCGCGCTCCTGCTGGCGGACCACTACGTCGCCGCGGGGCGGGACACCGACGCCTCCCGGATCCTGCGCGAGGCCCTCGAGCGGGGCGGCTCCCGCGCGGAGCGGCTGGCGATCCTGGTCCGCCTGTGGCGCGTGGCGGCCTCCGGCGGAGACGAGGACCAGGCGCGGCAGTACCTGGCCGAGGCCGGCAAGCTCTCGCCGGACCGCAACCAGTTCCTGCTGCGCGTGCACGAGACGCACCTGTCGCTCTTGCGCGCCACGGCAGCGCGGCTGCGCGGCCAGATCGAGCACGGCTCCCGCCGCGGCTCGGAGATCCAGTCGATGCTGCGCGTCCTGTGCGACCTGGGGCACGTCGACGAGGCGGCGGCCGCGCTCGAGCGCCACGCCCCCGACCTGGCGCCCCCGGAGGCCTCCCGGCTGCGCGCGGAGATCGCCCTGAGCCGGGGCGACTACCCGCGCGCCGCGGAGCACCTGATGCACCTGGGCGCCAGCCGGGCGCTCGCCTTCGCCGCCTCCCAGGCCGGAGATTTCGCCCTGGCGGCACGCACGCTCGAGACCCTGGTGAAGAAGGGCGGGGATCCGGGCCTGCAGACCTCCCTGGCGCGCGTCTACCGCGAGCTGGTCGCCGCCGATCTGATGGGGGGCCGGCGCCGGCTCCTGGGGGAAACGCGGATCGAGTTCGGCGAAGGGGCTTCCGCATGAACGGCACCTACCTGCCTGAGAGGGAGCGATGATCTGCCCGATGCTGTCGGCGCTGAAGCCGACCGACGAGAACGGCCAGCCGGTCAACCGCGAGTGCATCTACGAAGAGTGCCGCTTCTTCAACACGGAGCAGCGCGACTGCAACCTCATGATGGCGAGCCGGGCGATGCTCCACATGGCCGCCCCGGGTGCCGCCCCGAAGGGGCCGGTGGTCACCGATCTCCAGGACATGGAGCGGCGCCTCACCGACCTGGCGAAGGGGCTGCTGCACTCGAACCTCGAAGTGCAGGGGGTCGTGCGGGAAGCCGGCCAGGCGACCCTCGGCGGCGTGGCGGAGGCAGGCGAGTCCCTGTCGAAAAAGATGGCCGAGACGGGCGACCGGCTGTCGAAGCAGGTCGCGGAGATCGCCGAGCGACTTCACTCCGGCCCCGAGGAGCTCGAGGCGCGGCTGGCGACGTCTCTCCAGGAGCTCGAACAGCGGGTGATGGCGGGCCGCATGGAAAGCGAGACCCGCCTCGCCGAGCGGCTCCAGGCCAGCATCGCCGAGATGCGCTCCATTCTCGAGCAGACGCTCGCCCCGCTTCAGGCGCGGCTGGACGAGCAGTCGAAAGGCGTCGGCGTGACCGCCGCCGCCACGTCGCAGAGCCTCGAGGCGCTCCAGGCGATCGGCGAGCTGCAGCAGAAGATCGCCGATCGCGTGCTCGAGGAGCTGGCGCTGGTCAGCGCCACGTCCGCGAAACTGGAGCAGGCCGTGGGCGCCCTCGACAAGAAGATGGACCGGGCCGCCGACGAGTCCCTGCAGATCTCCCAGCTCATGACCCTGGTGAAGGGGCAGGCGGAGAAGACCCACGCGGCCCTGCGCTCGATCAACGAGGGCAACCGCGCGGTCATCCAGGCGGTCGAGACGCAGCTGAAGCGCGACCAGGACGACCTCTCGCGGCGCTCGCGGGAGGAAGCGCAGGAATGCAACAACCGGGGGGTGGCCCTGTACTACCGCGGCGCGTTCGAGGCGGCCCAGGCCGCCTTCCGCCAGGCGATCCACCTCCTGCCCGAGTACGCCGAGGCGCACAACAACCTCGGGCTCGTCCTCTCCAAGCTCGGGAACGAGGCGGAGGCGGTGCAGGTCTTCCAGGAGGCCCTGCGGCTCGACCCGGCCATGAGCGAGGTCTACAACAACCTCGGCTTCCTGTACCACACGACGTCCCATTTCGACCGGGCGGTCGAGATGTTCGGCCAGGCGATCCAGAACAGCTCCGATTCCGCGGTCGCCTACGCCAACCTCGGGAACTCGCTCTACAAGATGAAGCAGCCGGAGAAGGCGGTGGAGGCCTGGCGCCGGGCCCTCGAGCTCGACCCGATGAACGAGCCGGCCCGCAAGAGCCTGCGCATGTTCCAGCAGGACCCGTCGAGCAACTAGGCTCCTAAGGAGGCAGCGTGGCGCCCACGGGCAAGGACCTCTACCAGCGCTTCGAGCTGCAGGTGCGGACGCCGAAAAAGCGCACGCTCCTCGACGCCTTCCTGCCCGCTCCCGAGACACTCGAGTCGGCGGTCGCGCCCCAGGCCGCGCCGCCCATGCCCGTCCCGGAGATGTCCCCCGAGGAGATGGCGTTCTACCGGCGGGACCGCGACGACGAGCCGGAAGAGGAGCCGAAGCCCCGCCCGAAGAAGAAGGTCGTCTCCAAGAAGAAGAAAGAGGAGGCGCCCAAATCGCTGCAGGACGAAATCGCCGAATTCATGAGCCGCGACGGGGCGGGCCTGGCCCCCGACGACGACCTCGGCGCCTCGATCAGCTCCGCGCTCGATCCCAAGCCCGACCCCGAAAAGAAGGACTGAGCCCCGCCCCGTTCGAAGGTCGGCATTATGATGGGCGCCGCGGCCCTGCGCCGCTTCCGATGCCAACCATCGAAGGCCACCACGATTTCGCCGTCCTGGAGGAGCGCCTCGCGACGCTGATCCGCGAGGCGCACGCGGGCGGGCGCGCCGTCCCCTTCCCCTGCGTCGCGGTGATCGCCCCGACACGCGGGCTTCTGTCCCATCTGCGGATCACGCTGGCTGAGAGGCTCCCCGTCCTGGCGAACGTCCATTTCTTCAGCCACCTGTCGCTGGCGGGCGCTGCCGGCGCCGCGGTCGGATCGCCCGCGCCCACGCTCCTCGGCGAGGACGCCAGGATGATGGTCCTGTCCCGCCTGATCGAGGCTCGCGGGGGTCCCCTGGCGGACTACGCCGGCTCCCGGCCGGGCAGCCTCGCGTCGATCCTGTCCACCCTCGACGACCTGCGCGAGGCGGGGGTGCCCTCCGGATCGGCGGCGAAGCTCAAGGGTCTCTCGGCGCGCGGACAACCGATCCTCGACCTGCATGCCGCCTATTCCGAGAGGCTCGACGCGAAGGCCTCGCGGGTCGCCGACCGCGCCCGCTGGATCCGCGAGTCGGCCCCCGACGTCACGCAGTACTGCCGGCGCTTCGCGCTCGTGATCCACTACGGCGCCTACGACCTGATCGGGGTCAACCTAGGGCTGATGCGCGCCGTCGAGGCGTCCGGCGCGCGCCTGGTCTTCCTGGTGCCGCACCACGCCACCTCCCCGGCCTACGAGCTCGCCCGGCAGTTCTGGCCTGAGATGCTGGGATCGCGGCCGGTCCTCCTGCCCGACGCTCCGTCCGATCGGCTGCTGTCCGCGGGGCTCCCCTTCCTCTATCAGGAAGGGGCCGGCCCGGCGCCCCTCGAGCCGGGCGCCGCGCCACGCGTCCGTTTCTTCCACGCGCAGGGGGCGGCGGCCGAGCTGCGCGAGGTCGCCCTGGACATCCTGAGCCTGCGCGGCGGGCCGGCCATCCCCCTGCACCGTGTCGGAGTCATCGCGCGGTCCCTGGAGCCGTACGCCCCCTGGCTCCGCCCGATCTTCTCGGAGCACGGGCTTCCGTTCACGACCTTGCAGACCCTGGGCGCCGTCCGCGAGGCCCGGGTGCAGGCCGCCCTGCAGCTCGCCCGCGCTGCGCTGCGCGACTATCCCCGCCAGCCCCTGATGGATCTCCTCCGCGGCGGGCTGCTGCGGATCGAGGGGCGCGACCCGTCGCCCGGCGCGCATGCCTGGGATCGGCTCGGCCGCGCCTGGCACATCGCCGGCGGGTACCGGACCTGGACGGAGGACCTGCCCCGCTGGATCCGGGACTGGGAGCCGTACGTCTCACCGGACGCGACCGAAGAGGAGCGCGCCCGGCAATCCGCCCGCAAGGCGATCCTGTCGAAGGACGCGGCCTCCCTGGCCTTGGTCGTGGATCACCTGAGGCGCGCCGCCCGTCCCCTGGACGGCGCCTCCTCGTGGAGCGCCTGGGCGGAGGGAATGGAGACGCTCCTCGCCGCCCTTCTCGACGGGTTCGACTCTCCGGCGGGCGGCGGCCCGCCCGACCCCGGTGTCGCCGCCGTCCTGGGCGTCCTGCGGGAGATGGGGCACCTCGATGCCGCCGGCGTCCCGCCGGCGCGGGATGCGGCGCCGGCGTTTTTCGAGCGGGCCCTGGCGCGCGCCACGGTGCCGATCGGCTCGCACGGCGGCGCAGCCGCGGCGCGCGACCAGGACAACGGCGGGGTCCGCGTGCTCGACGCCATGCAGGCCCGGGGCCAGGCGTTCGACGCCGTCTACCTGATCGGGTTCAACGCCGATCAGTTTCCCAGGCGGACCACCGAGGACCCGTTCCTGCCCGACCGCGACCGCCGCCTCCTGCGCGAGCGCCTCGGCGTTCCCGTCCCGATCAAGACGGCGGCGCCGCAGGAGGAGCGACTCCTGCTCGCCCACCTGATGGGGAGCGCGCGCCTCAGGCTGACGGTGTCCTGGCAGAGGGCCGACGACGCGGCGAAGGCCAGGGTCGCCAGCCTGGCGCTGCGGGAGGTGGCCCGCATGGTGCACGGCACGCCGCTCCTGAAGCGGGTCGTGTCGGGCGCGCGGCGGGTGAAGGCGCACCCCGCCGAGGCCTCCGAGGACGCCGCCCGGCGATTCGGCATCCTGCCCCCCCTGGATGCGTGCGTCGGCGTGGCGCTCGAGGCGCGATCTCCCGGACGTCTCCTCGAGGTCTGCGCGGACCTGCCTCTCCCGCCGGTGAGATCGGGATTCATCGAGGTCCTGCGGGCGGGGCTGGGCATGATGCGGGCGATCGAGGAGTGGACGGGGACGGACGTCGCCCGGCTGCGCTTCGACGCCTTCGCGGGGGAGGCGGCGCAGAAGCCCGGCCCGCTCTCCCCCTCCCGCCTCGAGCTCCTGGGATCCTGCCCGCAGCACTATTTCTTCCGCCACGTCCTGCGGGCGAAGGAAATGGAGGAGGTCCGGGAGGGATACGAGCTCGACCCCCGCGAGATCGGCAGCGTGGTG